>JALZAA010000435.1 GCA_030948625.1 Actinomycetota bacterium | reverse complement strand
GCCGGCGCGCGCTGCCCGTGCCGATGGATCTCCACGACCGGCGGACGCTCGGCGACGCGGTGCAGCGAGCGCTCGACGAGTGGGGCCGCGTCGACGTGCTCGTGAACAACGCCATCGACACCGGTCCCGGGGACATGTCGCGCTTCGAGGACACGCCGATCGAGCAGCTCGAGGCCAAGCTGGCTGCGAATGTCGTCTCGCAGATCGTCCTCATCAAGGCGGTGCTCCCGGGCATGCTCGAGCGCGGCGACGGCACCATCGTCAACGTGACGTCGGCGGTCGCGGTCATCGACCCCCAGGCACCAGTGGGCGAGGGAGGGTGGGGCGCGATGTACGCGATGTCGAAGGGCGCGTTCCATCGCCTGGCGGGCATCCTCGCCGTCGAGCTCGGCGACCGCGGGATCCGCTCCTTCAACCTCGAGCCGGGATTCGTGATCACAGAACGCATGGAGGTGAACGCCGGCGACCTTGGCCTCGAGGGGCGGTATCACGGCGCGCCTCCCACGGTCCCGGGTTCGGTCATCGCGTGGCTGGGTACGTCGCCCGACGCCGCCGAGCTCAACGGGACGACCATCACGGCGCAGCGGTTCGCGCGTGAGCGCGACCTCCACCCGGACTGGCGCGACGGCAAAGGCAGCGGGAGTTAGAGCTCGTTACGATCGGAGTTCGCATGCAGATCGAAGATCTCATCCTCGTCAGCGTCGATGACCACGTCGTCGAGCCGGCGGGTCTCTTCGAGCGACACCTCCCCCAGCGGTGGCGCGACCGTGGGCCACGCGTCGTGCACGCGCCCAACGGCGCCGACGTGTGGATGTGGGGCGACCAGCGCGGCGCCAACTTCGGGTTGAACGCGGTCGCGGGGCGGCCGCCCGAGGAGTACGGCATGAACCCGATGTCGTTCGGGGAGATGCGCGACGGCTGCTACGAGATCGACGCCCGCGTGCGCGACATGAACGTGAACGGCGTCCTCGGCTCCATGTGCTTCCCGTCGTTCCCCGGCTTCGCGGGTCGCATGTTCCATGCCGGCGGTGCCGCCGGCGACGACAGCGCGCTGCCGGTCCTGCAGGCGTACAACGACTGGCACGTCGACGAGTGGTGCGGCACGCACCCGGGCCGGTTCATCCCGCTCGCGATCCCGCCGGTGTGGGACCAGGACGCGATGGTGGCTGAGGTCCGCCGGATGGCGGCGAAGGGGTGCCACGCGTTCACGTTCTCGGAGAACCCGGAGAAGACCGGATTCCCCAGCTTGCACAACGAGTGGTGGGATCCGTTCTGGGCCGCATGCGCCGACGAGGGCACGATCGTCTGCTTCCACATCGGCTCGTCGTCGGAGATCCCGATCACGTCGGTGGAGTCCCCCGTCGACGTCACACTCACGCTCATGCCCGTGAACATCGTGCAGGTCGCGGCCGACATCATCTGGTCCGACTTCCTGCGCCGGTACCCGGAGTTGAAGGTCTGTCTCTCCGAGGGTGGCATCGGTTGGGTGCCGTACTTCCTCGAGCGCGTCGACCGCACGTACCACCAGCAGCACCGGTGGACGGGGCAGGACTTCGCCGGGAAGCTCCCGAGCGACGTGTTCCGTGAGCACATCGTCACGTGCTTCGTGCAGGACCGCATCGGCGTCGAGCTCCGCCACGAGGTCGGGCTCGACACGATCACCTGGGAGGTCGACTACCCGCACTCGGACTCGACGTGGCCGCACTCCCCCGAGGCGTTCGCCGAGCAGCTCGACGGTGTGCCCGACGACGAGGCCCGCATGATCGGATCCGAGAACGCGATGCGTCATTTCCGCTTCGACCCGTTCGTGCACCGGCCTGCGGAACGGTGCACGGTCGGCGCGCTGCGCGCCGAGGCCGCCGGCGTCGACACGACGACCCGCAGCGCCGGGGCGCCGCAACCCCGGCCGGAGCGGCCCGTTCGCATCGCCGACATCGCCGCGCTGAGCAGCGCCGCCCGCTGACCTGCGCTTTCCCCCGAAATTGGAACCTGTTGCAATTCCAACCGGTGACCGGTAGCGTCACCCCAGTTCAGCGGTCCAGGGAGCGCCCTTCATGGAATTCGGGATCTTCAACAGCCTGTACGTGCCGCACCAGGTGACCGACGGGGTCCCCGACCCCCAGGCCGTCCAGCACCAGCGGCTCATGGACGAGATCACATGGACGAAGGCCGCCGACCGGTCGGGCTTCAAGTACACCTGGGCGACCGAGCACCACTTCCTCACCGAGTACTCGCACCTCTCGGCCAACGAGTCGTTCCTCGCCTACCTCGCCGGCGTGACCGACCGCATCCATCTCGGCTCCGGCATCTTCAACATCACGCCGCCCGTGAACCACCCCGCCCGAGTGGCCGAGCGGGTAGCGATGATCGACCACCTCAGCGAGGGTCGGATGGAGTTCGGCGTCGGCCGGGGCTCGTCGAGCACCGAGCAGAAGGGGTTCGGCATCCAGGACCCCGAGCTCACCAAGCTGATGGTCGACGAGGTGTTCCCTGAGTTCAAGCGCATGTGGTCGGGCAACGACTACAGCTTCGACGGCGAGTACTTCTCGATGCCCCCGCGCAACGTGCTGCCGAAGCCGTACACCGACCCGCACCCGCCGCTGTGGATCGCGGCGGGGAACCCGTCGACGTTCGAGAAGGCGGCCCGCATGGGCGTCGGCGTGCTGTGCTTCGCGATGGGCTCGCCCGACATGCTCAAGGGGCTCGTCGAGATCTACAAGAACACGATCGACCAGGCCGAGCCCGTCGGCGAGTACGTGAACAACAACGTGATGATCACGAGCCAGATGCTCTGCCTGAACGATGGCCAGAAGGCGCGTGAGATCTCGTGCGACATGAACGGGAGCTACCAGAACAGCCTCGTGTTCCACTACCTCGACACGTTCCCGAAGCCGCCCTTCGTGCCGGACTGGCCGGAGCTGATCCCCGAGCCGACGCTCGACGAGATGGAGCAGCGCATCCAGGCCAACCGCGTCATCGTCGGCACGCCGGAGGAATGCGAGAAGGCGGTGCAGGGATACGTCGACACCGGCGCCGACCAGCTCGTCTTCGGGCAGCTGTCGAGCACGATGCCGATCGAGGTCGCGGTCGAGTCCATCGAGACGTTCGGACGCGAGCTGATCCCCGTCTTCGACAAGGAGCCGGTGCACAGCACGCAACGCCAGCGCGAGGCATACGTCGCGGCGCGCGGGCCGAGGGTGCGCCCGATCGGCCGGGCCCACGACGCCGTGCCCGTCTAGAAGATGGGCGAGTGCGACGGGCGGGTCGCGCTCGTCACCGGCGCCAGCCGGGGCATCGGCGCCGCGATCGCGGGCCGGCTCGCTGAAGAGGGCGCCGCGGTCGCCGTCACCGCTCGCACCCTCGAAGCCCATCCGACGCTGTTCGGCACGCTCGACGACCGCCCGACCCTGCCCGGCACGCTGAACGACGTCGTCGCCTCACTCAAGGCACACGGCAGCAAGGCCGTGGCGATCCGGGCCGACCTGACGGACGACGACGCCCGCGCTCGCATCGTGCCCGCCGTCGAAGCGACGCTGGGACCGGTCGACATCCTCATCAACAACGCCGCCGCCGCCTTCTACGCGCCGACGGCCGATCTGAACCTGCGCCGCCGCCGGCTCCTGTTCGAGCTGAACGTGCACGCCCTCGTCGACCTCGCCCAGGACGTCATCCCGTCGATGCGAGCGCAGGGGCGGGGCTGGATCGTGAACATCTCGAGCGCGACCTCGCGTCACCCGAAAGGGCCGCCCTTCGACCCGGGCATCAAGCTCGGCGCCAGGAGCACGTTGTACGGCGCCACGAAGGCGGCCCTCGAGCGCATCACGACGGGCTTGGCCGCCGAGGTCTACGACGACGGCATCGCGGTGAACTCTCTCGCACCGGTCGCGGCGGTGCGCACGCCCGGAGCCGAAGCGCACCTGGGGACGCTGCTCGACGACCGGCCCGAGATCGTCGAGCCCATCGACCTGATCGTGGAGGCGGCGGTCGTGCTCGCCACCTGCGATCCCGCGACCGTCACCGGCCGGGTCGTGTACTCGCGGCCGTTCCTGCGGGAGCTGGGCCGCTCCGTATAGACACCGCAGAGAGATAGAGAAGGGACTCAGTTCATGCTCTCGTCGATGGACGACTACCCGCTGCACCAGATCGCCGAGCCCATCCGCAACGTCGGGACGAGCGACCGCAACTTCTACGACCGCTACTACTTCAACCTCCACGGGTGCAGCGACGAGCTGTTCCTCATCATGGGGATGGGCCAGTACCCCAACCTCGCGGTCCAGGACGCGTTCGCGTGCGTGCGGCGGGGCGACAAGCACCGGGTCGTGCGGGCGTCACGCGAGCTCGGCGACCGGATGGACACGAGCGTCGGGCCGTTCCGGGTCGAGGTCATCGAGCCACTGCACAAGGTGCGGTGGATTCTCGAGCCCAACGAGCACGGCATCGCGTGCGACGTCACGTGGGAAGGCGCGATCCCTGCGTTCCTCGAGCCGCGCCAGTACATCCGCAAGTACGGGCGCGTCCTGTTCGACACCATGCGGTTCGCGCAGACCGGGTTCTGGACCGGCACCCTCGAGGTGGGCGGTGAGCATTTCGACATCACGCCCGACCGGTGGTGGGGCACGCGTGACCGGTCATGGGGCGTGCGCCCGGTCGGCGAGAAGGAAGCGCCCGGCATCCGCGGCGCCGAGGGCCAGATGGGCGGCATGTGGAACTACGCCCCGATGCAGTTCCGCGACTTCTCGATCGTCTACATCCTCAACGAGACCGACGACGGCGATCGCCCTACAGAGGAGGCGGTGCGCGTCTGGGCCGACCCGGCGCGGGAGCCCGAGTGGCTGGGCCGCCCCGAGTTCGAGCACACGCTCGTTCCGGGCACGAGGATGGTCTCGTCGTCGGTGTTGTCGTTCCCGGACGCGCCTGCGGGCGGCTTCGA
>JALZAA010000418.1 GCA_030948625.1 Actinomycetota bacterium | reverse complement strand
ACCGAGATCTTCACGCCGGGGGTTGGATGGTCGGCGGGACCTGATCTGAGCATGTCGCGCGAGCATCTTGGCGCTGCCCGCGCCGGCAACAAGGTGTACGCGATCGCGGGACGCAACGGCGGTGGCGCGACTACATCGGTGGAGTCGCTCGTTGTCGGCGACAGTCAATGGCGTACTGAACCCGCCCTGCACGACGCCCGCGGCGGCATTGGTGCCGCCACGACCGCATCGGGTCGTGTGTGTACGGGCGGCGGCGAGATCCGGCGCCCCGACTTGGACGCCGCGGGTGTGCCAGGGGAACCGAACGCAGTGCCGTCGATCGAATGCCTGCGCCGTGGCGGCTGGCAGCGCGTCGCGAACTTGCGGGTGCCTCGGCACGGGCTGGCGGTCGTCGCGGAGGGCAATCGGGTCCACTTCGTCGCCGGCAGCCCAAGACCCGCATCGTTCGATTCCAGCAACGCGCACGAGGTACTCGCGCCCTGAACGGCTCAGCGACGGCTATCGCGCCTCCGGTGAGCGTCTATGTGCGCGAGGCGGTCGAACTCTCACTTGACGATTCAGCCATAGCTCGCTCTGCGTATGTCGCGGCCGATCCGCGGCGGACTGCGCCTTGCCACGCACGATCACAATCGCGGGAATGGTGGGATGACGGCGTCGACCTCGACGAAGGGTGCGCGGGCTCGGGGCGATCACTTACGGCACGATCCCGACGCCACTAGTAAACGCGCGGCTGCGCATCCAAACGCTCGAGGAGTCAGGATTGGCGGATCAAGGAGGCGTCGTGGTGACACCTGATCCTGCAATCTCCCGGTCCGGTTCTAGCCGACGGCGGCGGGTTCCGCGCATGACTTTCGGGTCCGGAGCATTGATCGGCCTGCTCGGCGCGGCACTGACTGCCGTCTCGGGATGGCTTACGTGGCTGACTGGGTCGCGAATCCCTCACCAGTGTGGCTATGACACGCCTGCGAAGTTCCTACTCGACAGTCACGCAACGGCCGGCGGCGTGACTCTCGGCCTCGTCATGCTCCTGATCGGCGTCCTTGGCGTGATCGCGGCGATCCTTCCCCACGGCAGAGTCCCGGCGATCGTGCTTGGCGTGGTCAGTGTTGTCGTCGCCGGCCTGTTCGTGTATCAACTTCGCCTCGCCGTCCACGAGCTGAACCGCACCGCCCACCTCGCGCTGCAGGTGCGAGACATCATCGGAATCGGCCCGTTCGTAGCAGCGGCCGGCGGAGTTGTCGCGGTCATCGGGGCCCTGCTCCCAGGCCGGCACGGGTAGACAACTGCCCCTTTCGACATCCCCCGGCTGACTTGCGGTTTTCGAAGAGCCGTTGGGCGTCAGCCGGGATGGGATATCGCGATCACAAGCCTGCGAGCACCACCAAGTGATGGCTTCCTCGCCACTCCAGATGCGCCGTTCTGCGCTCGTTGAGTCTGTCGGCTGGCCGTCGTTCTGTCCCTTGTCATGGAGAAAGTGCGGCGAGCTTCATCGGACGAAGGGCCCGCTTGCGTTAGCGGCGTGGGCCAGCGCGCGGACTGACGTCATTGTTTCGAGTGATGATTGCGGTCGCGCAGCCTGAGGAGGTGTCGACCGTTGCGAGGCCGATAGCGGCAACAAGCCCGTACTCCGGCCATCGACCTCGAGGCGTCTGGGTGCACGTCGAGCGGTGGACGTCATCGAGGCGGGGCCGCGCGCACCTCGCCTACAACCGGCGCCAGTTCCGCTTGGCTTCGACGCTCATCGGCGCGCTACTGCGGGAGAAGGGCCGAGGCGTTGTCGCGCCCGGCGGGCCACCAGATCTGTTGATCGATCCCGGGGTAACGGAATGCACGAATGCGGGCTTGGGTCGAAGGCTCGAGGAGATACTGCTGGAACGCCGCGGCACCGCGGGTATTTATCCCCGAGACGCGCTTGGGCATGACCCGAATAGACACCATGATCCGCTGGAGCAGCGGGTCTTCAAGGACCATCGGCTCGATGCCCAGAGGATTTCGTTGTTGCGCGGTCAGGAATGGGGTGAGCCCCCAAAACGTGTAGCCGCTCTGTTGGGCGGCGCTAGTGATTGCGTCGCGTTCGCGCAGGCCGCGGTCTTGATACCAGCCCGTGCGTTCAGGTCGTCCGGCGGCGTTCCAGAGAATCTCCCCGAGGTATTTCACGCCCTCGATGTTGTTCACGACGAACGGCGACTTCGTGGTCGCGATCCGTCCGAATGCGTCGGCGACGTCGGTGAGTCCACGGACCTGTGCCGGGTCGCTGGGCGGACCGAGGAGCGCCATGGGGTTGAAGAACACCGTCTCGGGCCAGGCCCCGAACCCGTCGAGCACGAACGATTCAGCGTTCTTGTGCCCGTAGTGCGAGATCACCACGTCGGCCTTCCCGGCTCGTGCGGGACCGTACACATCGGGTGAGCGCCCACTGAGTTTCACCTGGTAGCCGGTCTGGCGCTCGAAATCGGGAAGCAAGTCGCCGTACAGGCCGCCCTCGATCGCGGTCACCACCGAATAGAGCCGCAGGACGCGGGTCTTCGCCGTGGGCGGCGGAATCGAGGTTGACGCGCCGCGTTGGTGTCCCGAACCGTTGCCGCCACCCCTGCCATGACCGCGACCTCCACCGCTGGACCCATTTCCCGAACACGCGGCCATCGCGGCGACGGCACTGCCCGCGCCCAGCAGTCCCAAGAAGCGCCGCCGGTCAAGCGAGCCACGCGTCGGGTCCGGCGGACCCTGAGACATCAGGCCGTGTCCTTTCCAGGCGCGCGACTAGAACGCAACCTCCGACCGTGACGGCGATACCGCTCCAAGAACACCTTGATGCGCTTCGCCTGACGTTCAAGGTCCACGGCTCGCTCATCCAGGTACGCGCGGCCAGTCGCCGTCAGCCGGTAGATGCGCGGGGGTGGCCCGCCCGCGGCGGCACCCCACTCAGAGGTCAGGAAGCCCCGATCCTCGAGGCCCCGCAACAGCTTGTAGACGACGGACGCATCGTCAGCTGCCCTGCGGAAACCTAATGCCGCCATGCTCTGGGCCAACTCGTAACCATGAGCCGGGCCGCCCTGCGCCAGACTCAAGAGAACGAACGGCTCCATGCCCCGGCCCGTTCCGTCCCGATCCCAACCGCGCTTCGGGCTGTGACCCGGCTGGAGAGTCCGTGTTCTTGCCACTAGTGGAAAGAGTACCCTTGTGGGCCGCTCGTGCATGAACGCGTGCTCGGCCTCGATCTTGACGGCATCGCTTTCGTCGAACCCGTTATGGAGGGCGCTCGCAAGGGCGGCCGAAGAGTCAGAGAAATAGACGCAGGCATCTGCGAGAGCGCGCGAGGTAGGCCCGGAAGGATTTCACCTGCGATCGCGCTTGGTGCTTCGCAAAGCCGCAACGATCCAATGCGAGCAGGCTTCAAAGACCGAAGACTCGCGGCCGCCGGCCTTGGAAACCGCGAGTCATCTGCCGAACGGGGTTGTCCCGAAACTGCTAACACTCGAAACGCTCCCGGCCGTCACCTCGAGGGACGCGGCACTGAGAGAGACGGCGGCGGCGACAGCTACCGCAAGCATCATCCCTGGGACCGCGATCCCGGAATCTTTCAAGCCGTAGCCGAGTACGAGGATGACGCCGAGGGCTAACCCCGCGGGAAGCAAGGTCGGTACGCGGGTAATTGCGGCGCGCAGGGGCCCGACGAGGACGACGGCGAACACGACGGATGACGCTAGAGCGAAGCGCCGTAACGCGTCAGCATCCGATGGACGACTCGAACCGAATCACTTGGTGACGATTCGAATGGGCTCAGGCCTTCTTCTTGGCCTCGCTGCTCCCCGGTTCGTCGTCCTCTCCGTCGTCCACTCCCTTTTTGAACTCTTTTGAAGCTTGGCCGAGGGAACGAGCCAGTTTGGGAAGTTGGGTGCTCCCGAAGAGCAGTGCGACGATGGCGAGGATGATGAGCAGATCAGGGCCGGCGATGTTTGCGAAGACTGGCGTCATCGGTGAAGTCCTCTCCGGCGACAGGAGTGCGGTTCGCCAATTGTCTCTTGCTTCACACTGACCCCGATCTCCTCAATCGGCAAGCAAGATCCAGCTAGCGCTGCCGACCCCGGAGTGTTGGCGTCGTCGTTCAGCACTGGGTGGGATCGGCAGGCGGAGGCGCTTGTTTGTTCCCCTTGCCCGGAGAGGTGGTGGCGCCGGTTGATGTGGACGGTGCGGGCGTAGATGTCGGCGTGGTGTCCGTGGGGGCGGTGGCGTTGGGCGGCGGCGTGATTGTCTTGAAGTTCGTGCCGAGCAGGAAGTTGACGTCGGCGTCGACGACCGCGTTGTCTGCGACGAGCTTGCCGGCCCCGCCCAAGTAGCTGGCGACCACGGTGGCCTTGTCTCGCGAGCCCTTCCGATAATGCACCTCGGTCGCCGACAGCCGCGAGTGGTTGCCCACGCCTGCGGTCACGAACCCTTGCTTATGGAGCTCGGCGGTCGCTGTGGTTGCGGCGCCGCTTTGGCCCGAGCCGTTGAAGACGCCGACGCGGATCTCGGCCGGCTTGGGGCCTTTCGGTTGGGCCGGGCCGGTCGTGAAGTTGCGCAGGCCGGCCAGGACGAGGTCGGCGTCTGGTTGTTTCAAGTCGAGGACGGAGCCGAGCGACGTGGTGGTCGGTCCGACCACGGTCGGGAGTGTAACCATCTGGATGCTGTTCGGGTCGTTGGGGTCGACCTTCCTGAAGGCTGTGATGAGCTTGTTGATGTCCTCGCGGGTGAGGCTGTTGTCCACCTTGAGTTTGGGAAGGGTCTTGTCGGCGATGCGGTTGGCTGCCAGCGGGTCGTCCACCGATTGCCGAAAGGCCTGTGCTCCCAGGCGCCGCAGGAAGCTCTGCTGGCGCTCGATGCGATGCAAGTCAGGAGCGTCCTGACCGGTGAGCTGCCACTTCCCGTCGATGTATTCCTCCATGGTGCGCGACCGCACGTACGCGAGCGCTTGGCCGCCGTCGAGTTGGAAGCAACCGGGATGGAAGTTGAACGGGACGAAGTCGAAGCCGCTCTCGGCGTCTCGAGCGGGCGCAGCAAGGTAGATCTGCACGCCTCCCATCGCGTCGACAATTCCGGCGAAGCTGCCGAAGTCGACTTGGAAGTAGTGCTGGATGGGGAGGTTGAAGTCCGCCGCGAGGGTGTCGATGACCTTTTGCGGTCCCGCGTCATACGCGGCGTTGATCTTCTGTCGGCCCAGACCCGGGATGTCGACTTCGAGGTCGCGGGGAAACGACACGAGATAGCCCGTCTTCTGTTGCGGATCGACGTGCACCACCATGAGGGTGTCGGAGTGCTGAGTGGTGTCCTGGCTCCCGAATGCCTGCTGGTCCTGAGGCGTCTGGACAAAGGCGCGGGTGTCCGACCCGATCAGCAAGAAATTCGCCGGGTCACCCGGGCTCGTATCTTGCGCAGTCTTCAACTTGACCCGCGGGATCGAAGCCACCTTCTGGTCGAGCACTACGTTCACCCCGACAATGCCGGCCACGACAAGCGGCACCGTCACAACCAACGCCACGCTGAACCGCCCCACCAGAACACGCACAAACCCGCGAGGCGCCCTCACAAACCGCTCAGCGTACCGACACATCCCACCCGACCCGGGTCGCGATCAACGCCGCTGTTGGGTTCGAGAAGCTCACTGATCCCCCTCGGGGCTGAGGGCGCCAGAGTCCCGACAGCCGTTCACCACGGCCGCGCGGCTCGTCAGACTCGAGTTCTACATCGCCGTCTTGATTGCGATGAGGGCCCTCGTCGCGCTTGGCGCCCTCGGCGCGCTCGGCAAGGCTGCAATACGAGTGTCGTCGGGGGCGGGCTAGCCATGGCGGTGACCGCGCTTGTTGGACTTCTCGCCGGCTCGATCGGCATCTAAGCGCTACCGAACGGACATAGTCGAGCAGGGAGCTCCACGGTCGATGCCGACCGCGTCTCGCGGACTTGCTCCCGCCTACCTAGGACCGAGCAAACCGCGAGTCAACGGGCGTAGTGCCCACGACTTCTACAGCCGAATCCCGTCGCCCCGCGAACATGTACTTGCCAAAGTGAGGGTCGCGGGTTCGAGTCCCGTCGTCCGCTCCACAGAAGCCGACACGAGCAAGGGGGGGCGCCGAACGGCGGCCAACCGGCGCGCGGGGGCCACGCCGGCCGGCGAGGCCGGCG
>JALZAA010000410.1 GCA_030948625.1 Actinomycetota bacterium | reverse complement strand
ACCGAGATGGGCGCGCCGACGGCGCTCGGCAACTCGGTGGACTATCTGGCGGAGTACCTCACCGAGGCGTACAAGGCGTGGAACCGTTGGTCGTATACCGGGCCCTTGTTCTGGTACTCGTACCTCGACGCCGGCACGGACCCGAACAACCGGGAAGACAACTTCGGGCTCGTGCGCGCGGACTTCACCGCCAAGGACCCCGCCTTCGAGGCGTTCAAACGGGCGATGGCCGGGCGGTGAGCGCGGCGTAGCTGTCATACCCCCGCCGTACCGTCACACCATGCGATGGTGGACGCCCCAACCCGACCAGCCGGAGAGGCTCGACTGGTGGCGACCGCTGCTCGCCGTCAGCCGCCGGGCCCAGCTCGAGCAGGTGCGGGCACCGGTGAACGTGGGCGAGTTCACGCTCGGAGGGCGGGTCGACCGTGGTCCCCGGCCGGCGGTGTGGGTCTACGTGCACCGGCGCACCAGCCAGGAGGTTCTGGCCGACAGTGCCGGCCGCACGTACCACTTCGTCCGGCACCGCTCCGGACGGGCGCTCGGGCGGTTCCACGAGATCGACGTACGGCACGCGGTGTGGCGTGCCCGGCTCCCCGCGGTCGCGGCGGCGGACGAGGACGACGACGAGCCGGATCCGCCGAATGCCGATGACGCGCACGAGCGGCGCCACCTGCATCTCGTCTCACCGCCGGGCTGAGGGCCCCCGCGTACACTGATCACTCCGGCGCTCGTAGCTCAATGGATAGAGCATCTGACTACGGATCAGAAGGTTGGGGGTTCGAGTCCCTCCGAGCGCGCTGAGTCTTCGCAGGCCGGAGGGCATCTAGCCGGCTCGGGCCGGCTTGGCTGCGCCTCCCTCAGCTGTCGCTGCTTCGCACGCGGCGGGCTCCGTGGTCACCGCGCAGGTCGTGGGAGTCTCGCGCTCCGTGTGGTTCCGTCACACGGTCACGCGCGATCGCCTACCGCGGCGTCGATGCCTTGCCAAGATGACGTGACGCTCGAGTGATGTGGTCAAGAGCCTGAACACCGGGCAAGATGGCGGCCGTGCAACCCGTCCCTGGCGCGCTGGCGGGCACGACCGGTGTCGGGGGCGCCGAGAGTGTGGTGACAACGCGCTCGCCCGGGTGGTATGCGGGCCCTACCAGTCCTGGGGCCCTCGTCGCCCTGACGTCCGGCGTCTTCGCGCTCCTGCTGGGTGTTGCCGCACTGCGCTCCGCTTTCGGCGACGACAGCGACCGATTCGAACCGGGATACGTCGTCGCCCTCTGCGGGTACGCCGCCTTGCTCGCGCTCGCTGCCTACGCCCTGGGTCTCCCCGATGCGCGGCGCTCGGTCGCGGCTGCGCTCGGCGCCGCGGTGGCGGCCGGCGCCTTCACCGTCGGCATCGTCCTGCTGCTTCGCGTCGCGACGGGTTCCCTGATGGTCCCGGTCCCGATCGTGCTCGGCGCGGCCGGACCGGTGACTCTTTGGCTCGTGGCGTGCACGGTCGCGCAGACGCGAGCAAGCGCGAACGGTCATGACCGCGTCGTGCTGGTCGGCGACGCCGAGCAGGCGGAAAGGCTGCGGGCGGAGCTGCGGTTCGCCCCCGAGCGACCCGCTGACGTCGTCGGCGTCTTCGCACCCGACATTGCCGGCGACACCGTCGCGCGACTCGTTGAGGCGTCAGACGCGACGGTTCTCGTCCTTGCAGTGCCCACTGGCTCTGCGCCCGACCTCGTAACGGCGGGATCGGAGAGTGTCGGGCCGCGCGTGTGCACGCTGGCACAGTTCTACGAGGTGTGGCTGGGCAAGGTCGCCGTCAACTGCCAGTCAGAGTTCCCGCGCCTCGACGTCGGCGGGCATCGCGGATACGCGCCTATGAAGCGCATTCTCGATGTCGTGCTCGCAACCGTGGGGCTGGTCGTACTCGCCGCGGTGCTGCCGCTCGTCGTCATCGGCAACCACGTATCGAGCCGCGGGCCGCTGCTCTACCGGCAGCTGCGCACGGGGCGCCACGGGACGCAGTTCCGCATCCTCAAGTTGCGCACGATGCGTCCTACACCCGAAGGGACGCTGGTCGACGAGTGGACCACGGAGGACGACCCGCGCATCACGTCCTTCGGTCGCGTGCTGCGTGCGATCCACCTCGACGAGCTGCCGCAGGTGATCAACGTGCTCCGCGGCGAACTCTCCGTAGT
>JALZAA010000409.1 GCA_030948625.1 Actinomycetota bacterium | reverse complement strand
GAGCGGTCGAGCCCGAGCACGTCGGCGAACGCTGCGCACCAGTCGGCGTAACCGGCGTCATTGGGGTGGAAACCGTCGGGCGCGTACTTGCCCTGCCACGGTGCGCCCGTGTGCGCCCACGCGTCGGCGATCCGCAACCCGGCCGCAGGCGCGGCGGCTCGGATGATCTGGTTGAGCTCATACACGCGGCGCGGCAGCAAACCCTGCGGGACGGTCGCCAGCACCGCACCCGACGGCAGTGCGCGGATCAGCGAGTGAAGAGCCCCCGGGACCCGCCCGAATCCGGGCCGGATGACATCGTTCGCACCCACCGCGCACGTGACCAGCTCAGGCTCGCTCGCCTCACTGAGCCGGGCCACCTGCTCCCGTACGACATCGGAGATTCGCGCGCCCGTCACCGAGAGGTTGACGACCCGCCACGGCCGTCGCTGCGCCTCCCGCAGTCGGACGAGAAGCTGGCCCACGTAGCCGCAATCGGGCGCGGAGGCGCCCAGCCCCTGCGCAGTCGAGTCGCCGAGTGCAACCCACAACGGCCCGCTCGACTGCCGGGCGCGCTCGTTCGACTCCTCCCAGTACCGGCGATACTCGGGCGCCGCGCCGAGCGTCGCGGCAACGCCCGGTCTCAACCGCCGCATCAGCGGGCCGGTGAGGAGGCTCACCTCGTCACTCGCTCGGTCAGGTGCCGAGGAACGAGAGCAAGGCGGGGTTCACTTCTTCCGGGTGCGTCCATGCGACGTTGTGCGGGCCGCCCTCGATGGGCACGAAGGTGAGGTCCTTGATGAGGGCCGGCAGCCGCTGGCCTCGAAGGGCAGGATGCGGTCCTCGGTCCCGTGGACGAGCAGCGTGGGCACGTCGAACTTGCCGACGTCGTCACGGAAGTCGGTCAGCCACGTGTCGACAACCGCGTAGGTCGCGTAGGCGGAAGCACCGCACGCGACTTGGAAGCTGGCCTGCCATGCCTGATCGCTAATCCGCGTGCCGCCGAACTTGTCGACGTTGTAGAAGTTGTCGAGGAAGTCCTTGAAGTACGCGAAGCGGTCCTTGGCGATCGCAGCCTTGAGGTCTTCGAAGACCTTGCCGTCGACACCTTCCGGGTTGTCGTCCGTCTTCAGCAGGTACGGCGGGATCGCGCCCAGCAGCGCGGCCTTGCTCACGCGCGCCGATCCGTAACGGCCGAGGTAGCGGGTGAGCTCGCCGGTGCCCATCGAGAACCCGACGAGCGCCACGTCGGCGAGGTCGAGCTGCTCGAGCAACGTGTTCAGGTCGGCGGCGAAGGTGTCGTAGTCGTAGCCAACCGTCGGCTGGCTGGACTGACCGAAGCCCCGCCGGTCGTAGGCGATCACCCGGTAGCCGGCGTCGAGGAGGACAGCCTCCTGGCGCTCCCAGGAGTGCCCGTTGAGCGGGAAGCCGTGGATGAGCACGACCGGCTGGCCCGTGCCGTGATCTTCGTAATAGAGATCGATGGTCCCGGAGTTCTCTTTCCCAACGGTGACGTACGGCATGGGGGGCCTCCTCGCGGGTCGGGTGTGCTCCTCGCGCGAACCACACGACCGTCCCAAAGCTTCCGGCGATGGCCGTCGTCGGGAGGGCTGAAGCGCGCCAATATGGGCGCATGGGACGAAGGATCACGACGGTGTGTGCCCGCGAGATGCCATACCAGAAGCGGGAGGCCGTCGCCGCGATCTGGGAGATCACGAACATCGCGCGGACCGAAGTCAAAGCCGACGCCGTGGTCGTCTATCCCGAGACACGGGATCGTGGCACATACCGGGTCCGCGGCCGGTTCGGCGGCGTCCCGTGGCGGGGCGAATTCGTCTACTTCCTCAACGACAGCGGATTCCACAGCCGCAACGCGGGGGTGCCGCCCGAGAAGGCCACTATCGAGGGCGGCTTCGTCGTTACTCCCATCGCGGACGGGTGCACCGTCATTCACTACGAGCAGTACGTGCTCGCCCGGCCACTCCTGCCGCTGAAGCACGTCATCCGCTTGTACCTGCGTTGGAGCATGTCGCGCGAACTGCGTGATCTCGAGCGCCTCATTGCCACGGAGCGCGAGACCCAGCCGGCCGTCACGGCCTAGCGGCACCACGTTCACACGGATTCTTCGGCGGCCTCGGCGAGCATTGGGGTCGTACTGGCGCGTTTCCACGCCGAGTTCTGAAATCGCATCAGGGCGGCCAGCGCGGCAAGTGCGAAGACGGGCCCCGCGATGAGCGCAGCGGCAAGTGAGTAGTCGAATACCAGCGCGGCGATCAGTCCCACGGTCGAGCCGGCGAGCACGACCGTCATCACGGCGACCATGCCGGCGACCGTCCGAAATCCCTGGAACCGCGCGCCCGGCAGCCCCTGCGCGTGAAGTCGCTCCTCGGGCGGCACACTCAGCAAGTACGGGATGAGTTCGGGCGCGTTGTCGAAGTAGAACCCACGCAGAAGAGCTATGCGGCGCGCATAGCCGTAGTCCTCGATCCCGGATTGCAGCACGCGCTCGAAAGTCACGAGCCCGATGAAGGCCAGCGTCGGAAGCAGCACGAACGCGAAGGCAAAGAACGCCGTGCCGAGGCCGCTGGCGGTTGCGACCAAACCCAAGGCGACGAGCCCGCCGGACACGGCGGCGAGGAACATGCTCGCGCGGCCGGTCGATTCGGCAATCGTCGCGGCACGCGCTCCCTGCAGCGCGAAGTGCTCAGTGGTCACGAAGGTGACCGCCGCGGGACGCGGGTCAGCGCCCCCGTCGCCGACCGTCGAGCGTGGCTCGCTGTCCGTCGCGGCCGACCCTCCTCGTTCGGGTGACTCTCAGGCCTGCCATTGCAAAAACTAGCTGCAGCTCGGAGCGGCGGTCACGTGTCGAGCGGCGAGAGGACCTCGGCTGCCGATGCCAGCGCGGCGAGGTGCTCGTCCACCGACTCGAGGCCAGCCCCCATCGTGTTGACGGAAAGATGCGTGGCGTCGGCGTCGCGCCATCGACCAGCTTGACGGACGAGCTTCTCGAGATCGCCTTCGTCCCAACTGATCCGACCCTCCATGCCGAGCGCGTCGGGATCGCGTCCGGCCTCGACCGCGGCCTGGCGCACGATCGCACGCGCCTCATCGAGCTTCGGGCCGGGAGGCACCTGAGGAAACCAACCGTCCGCCAACCGACCGACACGGCGCAGCGCGCGCTCGGCCACGGCCCCGAACCACACCGGGATGGGCCGCTGCACCGGGAGCGGCGCGAGCCCGGCGCCCGTGACGCGCTCATAGGTGCCGTCGAACGTGACGCTCGGTTCTGTCCACAAGCGCCGTAACAGCGCCACCTGCTCTTCGAGCCGCTTGCCTCGGTTCGAGAAGTCCTTGCCGAGAGCTTCGTACTCGACGGGATTCCATCCGATCCCGACGCCGAGACGAAATCGACCGCTCGTGAGCAGATCGACCTCTGCTGCCTGCTTCGCCACCAGCGTGGTCTGACGCTGGGGCAGGATGATGATTCCGGTGACGAGCTCGAGCGATGTGATCGCGGCCAGGTACCCGAACAGCACGAACGGCTCATGGAAGGTGGTCCGCACGTCGTACGGACCTCTCCAGCCGCGATGCACTTCAGGGTCGGCGCCGATGACGTGGTCGTACGCCAGGATGTGGGTGAA
>JALZAA010000375.1 GCA_030948625.1 Actinomycetota bacterium | reverse complement strand
CGCGCAGCCGGAGGCGACGCTCGTGCGCCTACGCGACGTCGGTCACTACCCGATGCTCGAGTCGCCCGCCGCGTTCACCGCCGCGGTCCAGCACGCGGTCGCGTAATTGGGCGCGCGCGCCTACTTCGTGAACTCGGCGAGCGCCGCGTCCCAGTCGATCACCACGCCCTCCGGCTCCTCGGGCAGGACCTTGGCCGGCAGGTTGGACCCCGGGAACAGCAGGGGCACGGCTTCCTCCGGCACCGGATTGCCCACCTTGGTCTGATAGGGCTTCTGCCCGTCCGGCATCACCGTCAGCACGAACGCGTGCATGTCGACGCCGTGTGGGTTCTTCATGCCCAACGGGGCGGTCTGCACGATGACGCTCCGAACGGGGTTGCCTCGTGCGAGGACGTCGGCCGCGCTGGCGCCCTGTCCCTGGGCCATCGTCACTTCGGGTGCCTCGGTCTCGAGGTCGAGCGCGATCTCGTCGCGGTTGTCCGGGTTGGCGCGCACGGCCACCACGGTCTGACCGGGGACGAGGCGTGGAAGGACGGCGATCGGCACCGACTGCCGGCACGTGGCCGTGTACACGGGAACGTTGTCGAGCGCGACCTCGATCGTGAACACGCACACCGGTTGGGCGAACGCGCCGTCCCCACCTGTGCTGACGCGGGTCTGCTCGACGTTCATGACCACCCCGCGACCGAGGAGGCCGTTCCTGAGTAGATCCTTGTCCACCGAACCGGCCATTGACTTGAGCTTCTTGAACATGCCCATGCGTCGCTCCTCGCGCTGTGCCCCCGAGAGTCGTGTCACTCAGGAGACCACGAGTTGGGCCGGCTCGCCTGAGTAGCGCCTACTCAGATTCGGGCAGCTGTGCGTCGATCCAGCCCTCGAGGGCAGGACCGCTCTCGAAGCTGGAGATCAGGGCGTAGCGCGGGGCGTCACCCGTGTGGCACACGACGTGCCAGAGGCGCTGCGTGTCGAGCACGAACTGCGAGCCGCGATGGAGCGGGATGTGGACCTCGGTGGAGCGGTCCGGGAGCCCGTCGTCGTTCTGCTGCATCAGGATCATGAAGCTGTCCGGGTAGTCGGTGAGCTCGAGCCACGACCGCACGACCCAGCCCTGGTCGGGCGGGTTGAAGCGGTTGTTGTCGTCCCGGTGCATCTGACCCAGAGCGCGGTCGTAGTCCTGGGGCTCGAGCTTGATCACCCGCACCCGTCCGAAGTTGGCTCCCACCGACTCGACGTAGCGCTTGATCTCGGGGCACCGCTCCGCGTTCGAGGTGAACTTGCCGTCCTTGTCGGGTCGCTCGTCGCCCGGCTTCCAGAACCCGCGGCAGTCGAGCTCGCCGTCGGCGGTGGCGACGGGCGCGAAGTTCGTGTCGCCGCCGCTCTTCCAGTCCATGTACTCGAGCCCGAGGTACTCGGAGTCGGGGATCGGCGGGGAGAGATCGCGCAATCGGACGTAACCGTGCTCGTGGAGCACCTCCGCACGCGGATGCGGTGTGTCGAGCGGGATGTCCGACGACCAGTGGGGCTTGGTCAGCCAGTGGGGCATAGCGGTTGATTCTAGAAGCTGCGCTGCCGCGCCCACGGGTTTCGGCGCTGACGGCCGGACGCCGGAGGGAGCGATCCGAGTCTCGCTTACGCGGCGCGGCGCTTCGACGCCGCGCCGGGAACCCGCCCGTCGATGGCATCCGTGACCGCTTCGAGCAGGCGGGGCGCCTGCGTCTCGTACACATAGCGCGCCACGGCACGCGGTCGCCGCCTGCCGGCGTAGCGCACGCCGACTTCGCTTCGGCTCCGCGACCACGGCGTGAGCTCGACCTCCACCGGGATGCCGGCCCACGGGATCGGTGCGCGGAGCATCGTGCGCACCCGCCGAAGTGGCAGCATCGCCGTCCCCAACGGAGCGGGGTCGTTTCGCGTTACGGAGCCCAACGTCTGCGTCGCGTCGTCGAAGAGGACCTCGGCGATGGCGACAGGCAGGTCCACGACGTGCGATAGGTACCCACAACGAGGAACCGTCTCCATGCGTGCCTCCGAGCTCGATGTCGGTGTGCGTGACGTTCGAGCTCACGGTAACGACGGCACGTGTCGCGCCCGTCACGCGCAGGCGTGCGCGACGCGAACAGCAGTTGATCGGTCGGCTACTGGAATCTCACGGGAATCTTGGTGCCGCCGGTCACACCGTGGCGCGCGTCACTCCGTGATCGTGACCGGCAGGTGCTCGAGCCCGCGCAGCGTGAACGTCGTCCTGCGTTGCGGCTCTCCTGCGAGCTCGATTGCGGGAAACCGGCGCACGAGCGTCCCGATTGCA
>JALZAA010000341.1 GCA_030948625.1 Actinomycetota bacterium | reverse complement strand
GACGGCGAGCGTGGTCGCGGCGCCGAAGAGGCGTGCGAGCGGGTTCGCGATGCGGCGGATGAAGAAGCCCGGCCGCAGGTACGCCACAGCGTCAGTCTGGCTCGCCGAGGATCATGCCCGCGCCGACGGTGTTGTTGGTCGTCTCGTCGATGAGGATGAAGCTCCCCGTCGTCCCGTTGCGCCGGTACTCGTCGAAGAACAGGGGCGCCGTCGTGCGGAGCGTGACGCGGCCGATCTCGTTGAGCTGGAGCGCTTCGGCCCCTTCGTCGCGGTGCAGCTCGTTGACGTCGAGCCGGTAGAGAAGGTCCCGTACCAACGCCCGTGCGACACGCGTCGTGTGCTTGATCGCGAGCTTGCCGCCGGCGCGCAGCTCGGACCGATCCGTGAGCCAGCACACCATCGCGTCGAGCTCCTGGCCGACGCTCGGGTGGTTGTGCGGGCGGCAGATCATGTCGCCCCGGCTCACGTCGACGTCGTCGTCGAGCGTCATCGTGACTGACATGGGCGGGAACGCCTCGTCGACGGGCCCGTCGGCGGTGTCGATCGACTGGATCGTCGAAGTGAACCCGGACGGCAGCACCACGACGTCGTCGCCGCGCTTGAACACGCCGCCGGCAATCATGCCGGCGTAGCCCCGGTAGTCATGGTGGGCGTTGCTCTTGGGCCGGATGACGTACTGGACCGGGAACCGGCAGTCGATGAGGTTGCGGTCCGACGCGATGTACACCTCTTCGAGGTGGTGGAGAAGCGAGGGCCCGTCGTACCAGGTCATGTTGGCGGAGCGATCGACGACGTTGTCGCCGTGCAGTGCCGAGACGGGGATGAACGTGAGGTCGGTGATGTCGAGCCGGCTCGCCCAGTCGATGAACTCGTCTTTGATCGCTTCGAACACCGAGCGGTCGTAGTCGACGAGGTCCATCTTGTTCACGCACAGCACGAGGTGCGGGATCCGCAGCAACGACGCAATGAACGCGTGCCGCTTCGACTGCTCGAGGATGCCCTTGCGGGCGTCGACGAGGATAAGCGCCAAGTTCGCCGTCGACGCGCCGGTGACCATGTTGCGCGTGTACTGAATGTGGCCCGGCGTGTCGGCGATGATGAACTTCCGCTTCGGCGTGGCGAAGTACCGGTACGCGACGTCGATCGTGATGCCCTGCTCCCGTTCGGCGCGGAGGCCGTCCGTGAGCAGGGCGAGATCGGTGTACTCGTCGCCACGCTCGCGGCTGGTGCGCTCGACGGCTTCGAGCTGGTCCTCGAAGATCTGCTTCGAGTCGTACAGGAGGCGCCCGATGAGCGTGCTCTTGCCGTCGTCGACGGAGCCGGCGGTGGCCAGCCGCAGGAGCTCCACTAGAAGTACCCCTCGCGCTTCCGGTCCTCCATGGCCGCTTCGGAGAAGCGGTCGTCGGCGCGGGTTGCACCGCGCTCGGTGATGCGCGACGCCGCGATCTCGACGACGATCTGCTCGGGCGAGGCGGCGGTCGATTCGACGGCGGCCGTGCAGCTCATGTCGCCGACGGTGCGGAATCGCACCATGTGCTCGAACGCCTCTTCACCGTCCAGCATGGGCAGATACGGGCCGACCGCCATGAGCATCCCGTCGCGGCGGAACACCTCGCGCCGGTGCGCGTAGTAGAGCTCCGGGAGCTCGACGCCGTCGTCGACGATGTACTGCCATACGTCGAGCTCGGTCCAATTCGACAACGGGAACACGCGCAGGTGCTCTCCGCTGCGGTGCCGGCCGTTGTAGAGGTTCCACAACTCGGGCCGCTGGTTCTTCGGGTCCCACTGCCCGAACTCGTCGCGGTGCGAGAACACGCGCTCCTTTGCCCGCGCCTTCTCCTCGTCGCGGCGCCCACCGCCGAACACGGCGTCGAACCCGTGCGCGGCGATGGCCTCCAGCAGCACGGAGGTCTGGAGCCGGTTGCGCGACGCGCCGGCGCGGTCCTCGACGAGTCGGCCGGACGCGATCGCGTCGGGCACCGACGCCACGACCAGCCGCACGCCGAGCTCGGCGACGCGCCGGTCACGGAAGTCGAGTGCCTCGGGGAAGTTGTGGCCCGTGTCGACGTGCATGACGGGGAAGGGGATCGGCGCCGGAGCGAAGGCCTTCTCCGCCAGCCGCAGCATGATGGCGGAGTCCTTGCCGCCCGAGAACAGGAGCACCGGGTGCTCGAACTCGGCCGCGACCTCACGGATTATGTGGATCGACTCGGCCTCGAGGGCGCCCAGGTGAGAGAGCTGACGGTGCACGCGGCGAGTGTGTGGAATCGCGGCGTCGTGCGCCAGCGGATTGAGACTGCCTGAGGTCACGTGAGAGCGCCGCCTACGTGTGTAGGCCGCACTCGATCTTGTCGGTGCCCGCCCAGCGCCCGTCGCGAGCGTGCTCACCGTTGCCGACGGGCCGGCTGCACGGCCAGCAGCCGATGGAGCGGTACCCGCGGTCGGCGAGCGGGTGCGCGGGGAGGCCGCGGTCGGCGACGTAACCCTCGACGTCGAGATCGGTCCACGTGGCGAGCGGGTTGACCTTCACAAGCCCGCGCCCGACGTCATAGGAGACGATCGGGGCGTTCGTGCGCGTGGGCGCCTCGGCCCGGCGCAGGCCCGTCATCCAGGCCGCCTTGCCGTCGAGGGCGCGTCCGAGCGGCTCCACCTTGCGTAGCGCGCAGCACCCGTCGGGGTCCTTTTGCCAGCGGTTGTCCGGCGCGATCTCGGGCTGCATCACCCGCAGGTTGAGGCCGTACCGCTCGCGGACCTGCTCGACGTACCAAAGCGTCTCGGCGAAGTGGTACTGGGTGTCGAGGAAGACGACTTCGATCTCGGGCGCCACCTGGACGGCGAGATCGATGAGCACGCAGTCCTGGAACGACGCCGCGAGGACGAGGTCGTCGCCGTAGCGGTCCCACGCCCAGCCCACGATCGCCGAGGCCGGCGCGGACTCGAGCGAAGCCGAGACGTCGGCGAGCTCCCCCAGGTCGGGGATCGGCGTTGCAGTGGTCGTCATGTCGCGCACTCGCTGTCGCCGACGTCCTTCACGTACGGGCCGGTCTCGTCGAAGTCGACGTAGAAGTCCGGCGCCTCCTCGGGCGTCGGGAACACGTCGAGCTCCTTCACGGTCGTCCCGACCGCGGCCGCGCCGCCGGCGCGCTCCAGCCAGTCGCCGAAGGTCTCGCCGGCCGAGCGCTCGTTGGCGAACTTGCCGACGACCCGCACGACCGCTTCGGCCGCCCGCTTGGCCGGGAGCTTCACCGCCTTCTCGCCGAACGCCACCTCCATGTGGCCGACCTTCCCGCCCAGCAGCATCTGGTACCCCGGCGCGGCGCGCCCGTGGGCCCGACGCTCGATGCCGACGAAGCCGATGTCGGAGATGTGGTGCTGGCCGCAAGAGTTCGTGCAGCCGGAGATGTTGACGCGCACTCCGCCGACGTCGGCCAGGCCGGCGTCGTCGAGGGCCCTGCCGATGTCGTCGGCCAGGCCTCGCGACTGGGTGACGGCCAGGTTGCAGGTGTCGGCTCCCGGGCACGCCACGACGTCACGGGCGAGCTCGGCGCCGGGCTCGGCCATGTCGATGGCTGCGAGCCGCGCGTGCAGGTCGTTGAGCTGCTCCTCACGGAGGCCGCGCAGTGCAAAGTTCTGGCGGTTGGTGATGCGGACCTCGATGCCGAAGTCGCGCTGGATCTCGGCGAGCTGCCGGAACTGCTCGGTCGTGATGTCGCCCAGCCGGGCGTACGCGTACGCGCTGACCGTCCCGTTGGCCCGGCCCCGTACGACGTTGGCGCTCTCCCAACGCTGGTACGGATTCAGCCCGAGGAACTCGACGGGGGCCTGCCCGACCTGCGTGACGGGGCCCTCACCGGTGCCGGCAGGGGCGTCGCCGCGTTCCTCCACTGCATCGGGGATGCCGCCCGGGTACGAGCTCGCGGCGGGGAGGAACTTGCGCTCCTTGAAGATGCGCTCGCGAAGCTCGTCCATGCCCATGGTGTCGACGAGCCACTTCATGCGGGCCCGAAGCTTGTTGTCGCGGTTGCCGTAGTGGTCGAACACCCGGACGATCGCCTCGAGCGTGGGCATGAGCTGGTCCCGCGCCGTGAACTCCTCGAGCGCCTGAGCGGGGTGCGGGTTCGCGCCGAGACCGCCGGCCACGACCACCTTGAAGCCGGGCTCGAGCGTGCCGTCGGGCTTGGGTCGGTTCACGGCGATCACGCCGACGTCGTTGAACATCGCCTGACCGCAGTCGGTGACGCAGCCGGAGAAGTTGATCTTGAACTTGCGCGGCAACCGCTGCGCGTACGGATTGCGCAGGAAGAAGTCGGTGGTGGCCTTCGCCCACGGGCTGATGTCGAGCACCTCGAACGGGCATGCGCCCGCGAGGTGGCAGCCCGTGACGTTGCGGACGGTGTCGCCGCACGCCTCGCGCGATGTCATGTCGACCGAGGCAAGCAGCCGCAGGACCTCGGGGACCTGCTCGAGCTGCACGAAGTGCATCTGCACGTTTTGGCGGGTCGTGAGGTGGGCCCAACCCCGTGAGTGCGTCTCGGCGAGGTAGCCGAGCATCTCGAGCTGCTCGGGTTGCAGGGAGCCGTGCGGCACCTTGACCCGCACCATCTGGTTGTGCCCGCCCTGGCGCTGGCCGTAGATGCCCTGGTTCAGGCGGAAGACGCGGAATACGTCCTCGTCGATCTCGCCGGCGAGATACTGCCGGACGCCTTCCTCGAACTTATCGAGCTCCTCGGCAACGTCGGAGTCGAGGGGCCGGGTCGACAGCTCGCCTACGTCGATGGCCATGTCGTCCTCCCGAGGGGGGGTGGATCAAGAAATCCGAGTGCGGCGGTCGGATTTAGGCTAGCTGGTCCGGGAACCAAATACCACCAGCCAGGTCAGGAATATTTCCCGATGCCGGGGTCCGGTATTCGGTCAACGAGCCTCGAGGACCGGCTCGATACTCTCCGGACGTGAGGATGTCGCAGCTGTTCCTACGTACGTTACGCGACGACCCGGCCGCCGCCGACGTCGACAGCCACCGGCTCCTCGTCCGGGCGGGCTACATCCGCTCGGTGGCCAGCGGCATCTACTCCTGGCTGCCGCTCGGCTACCGGGTCGTGCGCAAGGTGGCGCAGATCGTCCGGGAGGAGATGGACGCAGCCGGCGCCCAGGAACTGTGGCTGCCGATCCTCCAGCCGCTCGAGCTGTGGGAGCGCAGCGGCCGCAACGCCACATACGGCCCCGAGCTGTTTCGCCTCAAGGATCGCAAGGACACGGAGTTCTGCCTCTCGCCGACGGCGGAGGAGGTCATCACGTCGACGGTCGCGGGCGAGTACTCGAGCTACCGCGACCTTCCCGTCAACCTGTACCAGATCAATTGGAAGTACCGCGACGAGCTCCGGCCGCGCTTCGGGGTGTTGCGGGGGCGCGAGTTCCTCATGAAGGACGCGTACTCGTTCGACGCCGACGAGGAGGGCCTCAAGCAGAGCTATCGGAGCATGTTCGACGCGTACACGCGCGTCTTCAGCCGGTGCGGCCTGACCTTCCGGCCGGTCGAAGGAGAAGCCGGGCAGATGGGCGGTGACGTGAACCACGAGTTCATGGCCGTCGCCGCGGTGGGTGAAGACGACTTCGTATGGTGCAAAAACTGCGACTACGCCGCCAACACGCAGGTCGCAACGCGCGGTGCGCCTGCAGATGTGGAGACCGAATTTGGCGACGTGGCCGCGATGGAGAAGGTCCACACGCCCGACCTGCCCGGCATCGCGGGCGTCGCGGAGTTCCTCGGCGTCTCGCCGGACGAGATGCTCAAGTCCATCGCCTTCGAGGTCGACGGCGAGCTCGGGCTGGCGCTGGTCCCCGGCGATCGCGAGGTGAACCCGTACGCGCTCGGCAAGGCGCTCGCGCCGCGCACGGTGCGGGTGTTCGACGACGAGGACTTCGAGCGCCATCCCGAGATCCCCAAGGGCTACATCGGGCCGCATTTCCCCGACGCCGCCGTCATCGTCGCCGACCGTTGGGTGCGTACGAGACCCGAATGGGTGACCGGCGCCAACGAGCCCGACTACCACGTCCGCCGGGCAGTGCTCGACCGCGACTTCCGCGTCGACGTGTGGGGCGACATCGCGCAGGTCAAGACGGGCGACCCGTGCCCGCGTTGCGGCGCGCCACTCTCGGTCGACCGCGGCATCGAGGTCGGTCAGGTGTTCCAGCTCGGCACGAAGTACACCGAGGCACTCGACTGCAAGTACACCGACGAAGCCGGCGCGCAGCATCCGATGGTCATGGGCTGTTACGGAATCGGGGTCACGCGTGTTGTCGCTGCCATCGCGGAAGAGCACCACGACGACCTCGGGCTCATTTGGCCGGCCGTGGTGGCGCCGTTCAAGGTGCACCTGGTGGTGCTCCCCGGCAAAGGCGACCAAGCGGCCGAAGTGTTGGCCTCCGCCGAGCGCCTGTACGAAGCGCTCACCTCGGCCGGCGTCGACGTGCTCTACGACGACCGCGACGTGAGCCCCGGCATCAAGTTCGCCGACGCCGACCTGCTCGGCATGCCGACGCGCCTCACCGTCGGCGCTCGCGGGCTCGCGCGCGGCGTGATCGAGCGGCGCGAGCGCACGACCGGCGTCGAGGACGAGCTCGCGGTCGCCAACGTCGCTGCCGCGGTCGTGGCGGGCCTGGGATGAAGCTTCCCGTCAAGCCGCCGGTGTCGCCGATGCTGGCGAAGCTCGTACGTGAGCTGCCCACGAACGACGGTCTGCTCTACGAGCCGAAGTGGGACGGCTTCCGCTGCATCGTGTTCCGAGACGGCGACGAGATCGAGCTCGGCAGCCGCAACGAGCGGCCTTTGAACCGGTACTTCCCCGAGCTCGTTGAATCGCTCCGGAAGGCGCTCCCGGAACGGGCGGTCGTCGACGGCGAGATCGTGATCGCCACGGAGAACGGGCTCGACTTCGACCTGCTCCAGATGCGGGTCCATCCCGCCGCCAGCCGGGTGAACAAGCTCGCCCAGGAGACGCCGTCGAGCTTCGTGGCGTTCGATCTCCTCGCCGAGGGCGACGACGACCTGCGCGCTCGCCCGTTCTCGGAGCGGCGCAAGCGCCTCGAGCGGATGTTGCGTCGGGCGAAGCCGCCGATCCACCTCACGCCGGCGACCACTGACCCGGTCGTCGCCGGGCAGTGGTTCGAGCAGTTCGAGGGCGCGGGCCTCGACGGCGTGATCGCCAAGCCGGGAGCAGGGGAGTACCGGGAGAACGAGCGCGGCTGGCTCAAGGTCAAGCACCAGCGCACCGCCGACTGCGTCGTGGCCGGGTTCCGAACGCACAAAGACGGCGACGGGGTCGGCTCCCTGTTGCTCGGCCTCTACGACGACGAGGGGACCCTGCACCACGTCGGCGTGGCCAGCAGCTTCGCGGCGCCGCTCCGCAAGAAGCTCGCCAAAGAGCTCCAGCCGTACCGCAAGAACGCGCTCGCCGGCCATCCGTGGCGGGAGTGGGCCGACGCGCAGGCCCAAGAATCGGGGCGTATGCCGGGCGCCCAGAGCCGCTGGAACGCCAAGAAGGACCTGCGATGGGAGCCGGTGCGCATCGAGCTCGTCGCCGAGGTGGCCTACGAGCACCTCCAGGGCGACCGCTTCCGGCACACTGCACGGTTCCTCCGGTGGCGCAGCGACCGCGACCCGAGCTCGTGCACCTACGACCAGCTCGAGGCGCCGGTCCCGCACGAACTGGCCGAGATCTTCGGCTTGTAGGGGCCGTCCGCAGGCCCGAGAGCAGCCAAAACCCGTTATACTTGCGTGGTTCGGTCGTGAACTGACGACCACCCACTGGCAAGGCGGGACGTGGGCGCAAGCCCACGTTTTTTCTTGGCCGGAGCGAATGCTCTGACGGGTGGCAACGGAGGGCGGATCGAGACGGGGATACAGGATTGCGGCAAGACGGGGAGGTGAACGCAAGTGCCGGAACGAGACACCATCGCGGCGGCGATCGAGCCGGTACTGGCGGACATGGGCCTCGAGCTCTACGACATCGACCTCGCCACATCGGGCCGCACCCGCACCCTGCGCGTACTCGTCGACCGTGAAGGCGGCGTCGACCTCGACGCGATCACCGAGGCGACGCAGCGCATCTCACCCGTCCTCGACGCGCACGATTCGCTCAAGGGCCCCTTCACGCTCGAGGTGAGCAGTCCGGGCCTCGAGCGGCCCCTCCGCCGGCCCGAGCACTTCCGGCGCGCCACCGGCAACACCGTCTCCGTGAAGATTCGCGACGCGGCGGGTCAGGTGCGCAGGCTGCACGGTCGGCTGCTCGACGCCGGCGACGACGGCGTCACCATCGAGACCGAGGAGAGCACCGAGCGCATCGCCTACGACCAGATCACCCAGGCGCGCACGGTCTTCGAATTCGGGCCGGCCCCGAAGCCAGGCAAGCCCAACAAGCGCGCGAAGAAGAAGAAGAAGGAAGCCGCGCGATGAACCGAGACATGATGGAGGCGCTCGAGAACATCGAGCGCGAGAAGGGCATCTCCACGGAGATCATGCTGGAGGCGCTCGCGAACGCGCTCGTGACCGCGTACAAGCGCCTGCCCAGCTCCGCAGAAGAGGCGCTGGTCGAGATCGACATCGAGACCGGCGACATCCGCGTGATCGCCCAGGACCTCGACGAAGAGGGCAACGTCACGCGCGAGTGGGACGACACGCCCGACGACTTCGGTCGAATCGCCGCGCAGACGGCCAAGCAGGTGATCCTCCAGCGGATCCGCGAGGCCGAGCGCGAGATGAAGTACGAGGAGTACGCGGGGCGCGAGGGCGACATCGTCACCGGCATCATCCAACAGACCGACGCCCGCTACACGCTGCTCGACCTGGGCCGGGTGGAGGCGCTGCTGCCTCAGGCGGAGCAGGTGCAGAACGAACGTTACGAGCACGGCTCGCGGCTCAAGGCGTACATCGTCGAGGTGCGCAAGACCGCCAAGGGCCCGCAGATCGTCGTGTCCCGTACCCACCCGGGTCTCGTCAAGCGGCTCTTCGAGCTGGAGGTGCCCGAGATCGTCGACGGCGTCGTCGACCTCAAGGCGATCGCGCGCGAGCCCGGTCACCGCACGAAGATCGCGGTCGCGTCGAACGACAACAACGTCGACCCGGTCGGCGCGTGCGTCGGCGCCCGCGGGTCCCGCGTCCGGATGGTCGTCAACGAGCTACGGGGCGAGAAGGTCGACATCGTCCCCTACAGCGACAACTCCGAAGAGTTCGTGATGAAGGCCTTGGCGCCGGCCCGCGTGCGCGAGGTGCGCATCCACCCGGAGACCGGCACCGCCGAGGTGATCGTCCCCGACTTCCAGCTCTCCCTCGCGATCGGCAAGGAAGGTCAGAACGCCCGACTCGCGGCGCGCCTGAGCGGCTGGCGCGTCGACATCAAGAGTGAGACGCAGCTCCAGGAGGAGGAGTCGGGCGAGGGCATCGAGTACGCCGAGGGCGAGTGGGTGAAGAGCGAGGGTGGCGAGCTCGTGTGGCAGCCCGCCGGTGGTGGCGACGCGATCTCCGCCGCCGAGGCCGGGTACGCGGCGCCGGACCCGACCGTGGTCGCGGTCAAGGAAGGCGACGGCGCCAGTGGTGGCGACGCGGCGGCCGCGGCGTCGGGCGACAAGGCCGCAGCGCCGCAGGAGCCCGCAGCCGAATCGGACGCGCCGGCAACTGAAGCCGCGACGCCGGAGACGCCGGAGTCGGAGGGAGCCGCCGAGCCCGCGCCTGCCGGCGAGGCGAGCGAAGCCAAGCCCGAGCCCAAGCCCGAGCCCGCGACCGTGCCCGCCGACGGCGGCGAAGCGGTCAGCACCGAACGGGGGGAGGACGACAGCTCACGCGGATGACACGCGCCGGCGAACGTGCGTCGGTTGCCGCCGACTCGCGGCGCCGCCCGACCTCGTGCGCATCGCGCGGGCACCGGACGGCACACTGGCGGTCGGTTCCGGTCCCGGGCGCGGCGCATGGCTGTGCGGCCCGCCCGACACCGCGGCGTGCTTCGAGCTCGCGGTGCAGCGCCGGGCCCTCGAGCGGGCGTTACGGACCCGCTTGACGGACGAAGCGCTCGAAGCGTTGCGTGGGAGAATGTCGTAAGGACTATGGCTACGAAGAAGATTCGGGTTTACGAACTGGCAAGGGAGCTGGGCGTCGAGAACGCCGTCGTGCTCGACCTCGCCAACGAGCTCAAGATCGGCGTGAAGAGCCACTCGTCGAGCATCGACGACCCGTCGGCGGATCGCGTCCGGCGCCTCGCCGACTCGAAGGGGCTTCGCCGCGAGCCGATCGTCGAGGAGCCCGAGCCGCCGACGCCGCCTGCGCCCGAGGAGGAGCCCGCGGCGAAGAAGGCTCCCGCCGCCAAGAAGGCTCCCGAGCCTGTCGCCGCGCCGTCCGAGGTCGAGGTCGAGGCCGAGGCCGCGCCTCCGCCCCACCGTGTCGTCCGGTCGACGGGCGGCCTGCCCGAGCCGCCGCCCCTACCGCCGCGGCCCGCGCCGACGCGGGAGCC
>JALZAA010000340.1 GCA_030948625.1 Actinomycetota bacterium | reverse complement strand
GCCGTCGTCTGCCGCTCGGACCATGTCGGCAACGTCAGGACGAGCAGCGCCACCGGGAACACGAGCAACCCGATGCCGAGCGCGAGCTCACCGGCGACATAGCCACGTTCGCCTGAGCGGTCATTCGACGACCACTCCATCACGGATGCTCTCGCGCGGATCGAGCGCCGAGCGCGAACGTCCAGTCCGGGACCACACCGGGCAGCCATCCGTGCAACGTGACATGCACTGTTGCACGCATGACTTCCTGGTCCGGACTCTGGCACTCGACCTTGACGTCACTCCCGAGTCGGCCGGCGAGAAGATCGCCGAGGACGTCACGCGCCCGTGACTCGCACTCCGCCGTCGTCGCGCCGAACCGGCTTCCTGCCCGCGCACCTTCGTCCACGGACGCGCGTACGACGCCACGGGCGTACAGGAACACGATGAAATTCGCCATCATCACGAACACGATGAGCGAGAAGGCGGTCGCCGCCACGTATTGAACCGTGGTCATGCCGTCCTCACCCGACTGCTCGTCGCCGGAGGGCGACACGGTCAGACCCCCAGCTGCCCCCGTATCCAGGTCACGATGTCCATCCCCAAGGCTTGGAGAACGCCCCAAATCGCGACGAGCGCCGCGATGCCGAGAGCCGCGTTGCCGAGAAGCTCCGCCGTCGTCATGCCTTCTTCTGACCGGGCCTCAGACCTCACTCTTGCGACCACGCTCATCCACCACCACATCGGGGCCACTACATCTCTCCTTTCGTCGATACGTGCGCGAACGAGTCGATCACCGGCTCCCGAAGATCACCGAAGGAAGTGGAGCGGCGATGAACAGGAGCATGATCGGAGCGAGGATGGCGATGGTCGGGACGAGCATCGCGGCGCGACGTTTCGTAGCGACGCGACGCAGATCCTCTCTCCGTGAGTCACGAAGATCCTCGCTCAACGCCCGCAGAGCGCCGGCAAGGTCGACACCCCGCTCCGCGCCGGCGGCGAACAACTTGTAGGTACGAGCGGCACTGGGCTCAGGGGTCAACTCTGCGGCGCGTCGGAACGCCTCCGGCTCGGACACACCGCTGCGAATCCACGTCAGCACCGCGTCGAGCTCCTCCACCATGGCGCCTGTCCCACGATCGACGATCCGCTGTGTCGCTTGGACGGGCCCCGCTCCCGTACGCAGATGTATGGCGAGCATCTGGTTCACCGTGTAGAGCTCGAGGCGGACGCGCTCACGACGGTCTTCGATCGCGCGATCGATGCGACCCTTCCAGCGAGTAGAGCCGTACAGCAGTCCGCACAGCGCGAGGAGGAGGGTGAGGAGCGGTGAACGAATCGCGATGCCGATCGCGGCGCCCGCAGTGGTGAACAGAGCGGCCTGACCGAGGGCTCGAATTCGATACTCCTCCGTGGTGAGATCGTGGAAACCCGCCTGCCGTAACTTGAGTCGCAAGTGCTCGTCACTCCGCGTCTCGACCAGTCGCCCCATGCGCGCGGCGAACGCTCGTAGCGGAGGCAGGAACAGGCGGCCGACGGTCCCGCCGCGCGTGAGAGCGCTCGGCTGCGCTACGCCAAGTACGTCCGCGCTGCGCCCAAGACCGGCGCGGGCAACGATCGTGTACGGACGTACCCGCGCCGCGAGGCGCGGCGTCGGCTTGACGAACAGCCCGGCGACGCCGGCACAGATGAGAGCAGCGGAGGCACCCGCGAGCGCAACCACAGGCGTGCTCACGCGCCTTGCCTCACTGCGACGGTGGCACTCGACCCGAACACTCGTTGCTCTCCCCGTGTACGCGAGAGCCGCGAGATGAGGAATCCGCCGACGAGGCTGAGAACGCCGGCGACGAGGACGACCACGAGGCCGCCGGTGGATCGGTAGAACTCCCGGAAGGGACCCTCCCTGAGGGTGAGGGCCACGAGCACCAACCACGGCAGGACCAGCACGGCGCGGGCGTTGATCTTCATCTCGAGCCCTTCCGTCTCGATCTCTTCGAGCAGCTTGAGATCCCTCGTCGTCGCCGCGACGAGGTCTTCGAGGATGTCGCGGACGATCTGCCCGCCGCGCTCGTGCGCGAGCACGAGCACCTCGATCACGCGGTCGCTTGTCGGGTCAGCAAGCTCCTCCTTGATGACCTCGAGAGCGGGGACCGTCCCCAACATGCGGGACAGCATTGGAAATCGCGCGAATGCTTCCTGGAGAGGGGCCGGCCCGGATGCGGCGAGCGCGTTCAGCGCCTGCGACAGCGAGCGCCCGGCTGCGATGGAGGCGATGACGTCGCGGAGCCCGTCGGGCCATGCCGCCTGCACCCGCCGGAGGTGGGCAGCGCGTCGGCGGGCGAAGTACGCGCGCGGCAGCGCTGCCACGCCGCCCGCGGGGACGGCGGCGACCAGCGGCGCTCCAGTGAGGGCCGCGATGGCCACGAACGCGATGCCGCCGACGGCTGCAGACCCTGCGATGAACTGCCTCGGCGTGACGGCAACGCCGGCTTGGTTCAGCCAGAGCTGCCGCCCGCTGATCTGCGCCCGCGGCGCAAAGCGACGGATCCTGATGTTCGGCGCGTAGCCGGTTGCGAATCCCACGAGGAAGTAGACGAAGACGCCAACCGAGAGCCCCGCAAGCAGCGTCAACGCGGCACCTCGGCTCCCTCGACGATGGCGCGGAGGCTCAGGCCTCGCGGAAGCGACCTATCGACGCGGGTCTCCAGTCGAGAGGGAAGAACGCCGCTCCACACCAGAGGGCGTCCGAGTGCCTCTCGCACGAAGATGGGCTCGACGGTGAAGTCCTCGCTAAGCGCGGGAATGACGGCGACGATCTCCATGACCTGACGCCGGATCCCGTCAGTGTCGTTCGGCGGGATGTCGTCGCGGTCGAGGTGAACGACCAGATCGAGAGACTGCGAGAAGACCTTGCGCACGATTCGCTCTGTCACGTTCTCCCCCGCCATGAGCGCGGCGTTCACGAGAGCGTGGAGTGCCTCGGTCGCGTTGTTGGCGTGAACCGTGCAGAGAAAGCCACACCCGGCATTCACGGCTCTGCTCAGCTCGAAGGCCTCCGCGCCGCGCACTTCTCCGACGACGATGCGGTCGGGGCGCATAGCGAGGACGAACTTGACGAGATCGCGAAGACTGATCTCCCCCGTACCGTCCAACGCAGGCGGCCGGACTTCGTAGTACGAGCCGTGCGTCACAGGTACGGCGATCTCGCGGATCTCCTCGCAGCAACGCACGCAGTGGCTGGCCGGCTCGGCCGCGATGAGCGCGGCAGCGAGCGTGGTCTTCCCGGCTCCAGGTTCGCCCGAGATCGCCAGGCGGCTTCGAACCTGCATGATCGCCCACAGGAAGTTGGCAGCTTCAGGACTGAGCGAGTCGCGCTGGACCAGGCTGGCCAGGGTGACGTTGCGGACGGTGTAGCGACGAAGCGTCGCCGACAGCTGATCGCCCACTGGCGGAATTGCGGCCGTCAGGCGGGCGCTGCCCTGCAGGACGCGGGCCTGCACCATCGGGTGCTTGGTGTTGAGCTGTCGATCGGTCGGCGCGAGCAACCTCTCGACAATCTGGCGGTTCTCGCCTTCTCCAGTGGGAGTCGTCAAGCCACGCAGGCGGCCCGACGAGTCGAGGTATGACACACGCGGGCCCTCGAAGAAGATCTCCTCCACATCGGGACGGGCGAGCAGGTCGGTCAACGGCCCGAAGTCGGTGATCGACCGCAAGACGCGACCGACCATGTGCCCTGGGTCGCTGAGCGGAATCTCGTCTCCGAGATGAGCTCGACGCTGGTACTCGTCGACGGCGTAGCGGATCTCCGCTCGTACCTCGTCCAGATCGCCCTCGGGCCGAAGGCGGCGGCGCTCGATTCGGACGAGCGCGTCGCGACGGATGCCGTCGTACGCATCAGCACGCGTCGTCATCGGGCCATCACCGACGAGCGTGATTGACGCTTGCCTGGGGTGCGCCGGGCCGACGGGGCAGCTTGCGAGGGCGGCGCGATCCGCACGGCGACGTCACCGACAGCCTTGGTGTACGGCCCCGAGGCGACGACGTCGCCCGACCATGCGGCTGCCTCGACCCGCGGGTCGTGCGGAACGAACGAAAGGCCCTCCGGCTCGAACGTCCGCCGGATCTCCTGTTCCAGCTCCGCCTTCCGAAACGCGTCCCGCGGGGCACGGTTGACGACGAGGTACACAGGAGCACCCGCGTTCATCGCCCGTACGTCTGCGACCCAGCCGAGCAAGCGCGTGACGCCCACCGGCGTGGCAGGACCGACACCGACGAGCATCGATGCTTCGGAAACGACCGCCCGACTGATCCCGTAACGGCTACGGCCGCCACGACCGACGTCTTCGAGCCGGCTCGCGACGTTCGCGACGATGTACGCCCGGGTGCGCGCCAATACGTCGAGAACGTCGATGACCTCGCTCGGGCGTATCTGTGACCATGCGCCGGCATTGGGTAGCCCGGACAGCACCTCGAGGTCACGTGAAGGTCGGACAATCGCCGCGTCCACGTCCCCCATGCCGTATTCGACCGACTCGATGGCGCTCCGCAGGTTCGGCTCGATGGGCAGACCGAGACGCTGCGCGATCGAAGGAACCACCTCGTCCGCGTCGACGAGCACGACACCTTCGCCGTTCCGGCTCAACGAGGCAGTCAGCGCAATGGCTAGCTCCGTCGCCCCCGCACCCGGCGTGCCGCCCACCGCGACGAGGCGCCAGCGCCGCGATCGACCGCCGCCGGCAGGCGTAGGCCCCGACGATGACCCCTCGACGGGGACATCGAATCCGTCCACCGACGCATGAGCCCCGTGCCGATCCGGCGTGAGTGCCGTGAAAACGTCGACGAACTCCGACATAGAAGCATCGGACGGCAGCACACGGTCGGCGCCCAGGGAGAGCAAGAAATCGCGGCCCGCAGGCTCCTCAGGATCGAAGACCCCCAGCAGGTGGCGACCGCGTCGTCGAACGGCGTCGACAAACGTGCGCGTCAAGCCGGGCCACCGGTGGCTCACGACGAGGGTGTCGTAGTCCTCGTCGAAGGCGAGCGCAGGGTCGACGACCACTTGACGCACGCGCGCGCCGCCGTGATCGGTCAAGTGGCGGTGCAGGCCTTCGACCCAGGCTTCGGGAGAGAAGACCAGGGCAACCTCGGGCTCGGACACGCCTACCGTCCGCCGCTCGCAGCGCCCTGTGACGCGTCGACGGGCAATGGCGGCGTCGACGTCGCCGGACGCGCCCCTGTCGTCCGCGTGACCACGATGTCGCCACCCGCGATCCCCGCGGCAACGAGTTGCGACTCGCGCTCGTCGACCGCGAGTGTCACCGTGAACTTGTCGTCTGCGCCGCCGAACGCGCCGCCTCGGTTCGGCCGGCCCACACTCAGGACCTCGGCGTCAGCAACGATGATCGAGACTTCGTGGCTTCCCGCGAGAATCACATCGACACGGTCACCGGTCGCGAGCTCGCCGTTGACCGCCCGCGCGGGATCAATCGCAATGCTCATTGCCCGCTTGCCGCCTGAAGCCGCCGCGGGACGGACAGCGCGGCGGTGGATCAGCTCACCGGCTTCGATCGGGTACGCAGCAACAGAGTCGCGAAGCGCCTTGACGTCGTCCGGCTGCAGAACCGTGCCGAGGAGTGAGTCGTCCATCTTCACCTGCTCGTATCGAACGGACGACTCGGAGAGCACAGCGCCCGGCGAGAGATTCCGGGCGGCGACGGCAACCGGCTGGCGCTCGTCGGCCTTGCGGAGCACGGCGACAGTGAGCAGGAGCCCGACCAAGCCGGCAACGATCATGACGAGATGACCGGTCGAGAACCTGCTGAGCAGGCTGCGCGGAAGGGACGAGGGAGACCGTGGTACGGGATCGGCGGGTTTCGGCCTCGGCCCCGCGACTTGCGCCATCCACCCCTCCGCCGCCGTCACCCTCCCGGGTGCACGATTCGCCAATAGTGCAGAACTTGCTCAGATCGGTCAACCCCGGCAAATTGCCGTGGGGGGTACCTTGCATCAACTTGCATCAACATGTCAAGAGTCCCTATCGACGGGCGGGGGAAGGGGTAAAATATGGTCATGTCGCCCGAGCTCGACGCGGCGGCGGACTTTCCGCCCGTCCTGACGACCGCAGACGCCGCCGAACTGCTCCAGGTGCACGTTGAGTACCTGCGCAAGCTCGTGCGGGACGGCAAGGTCCCCTGCCATCGGTTCCCGGGTGGCCGCGAGATGCGGTTCCACCGCGACGAGTTGCTCGAGTGGTTGCGGTCTCAGCCCGGTCACGATCAGTCGACATCGACCAGGCGCGGCGCCGAGAACGCTTAGGGGCTCACTCGCGCCAGGGCTTCACCCACGCGACATGGCCGATTGGGAGATACGTCTCGCCGCTGTCGGCGTCGCGCACGACAAGGTGGTCGCGCCCAACCGTGAGACGGCCGCGCAGGTCTTCGCGAAGCAGCATGGAACCGATCACGGCGTTGATCTCCTCGCCGTCGTACTCGAGGAGCCGTGCGCGAAAGGTCCTCGCAGCCGCCTCCGCCCGTCTGCCGCCTTCACGGGCGCGCTCGATGACTCGAATGACGAGCGGCATCGGCACACGCGCCGGCCCGGGCGCGACCAGTGAGATGTCCACGCGATCAGCTGCGGTGCGGAGCTGGAGGTAGTCGGCGCCGACGATGTCGATGACTCCGCGGAACGCGGTCTCGCCAATCTGGATGGCGACGGTGTCGCCGCGGTGCTGGAGCTCGCGGACGATGTCGAGGAGGTCGCGGTGCCGGGCCCACTGCCGGGCGGCCGCATGGGCGTACTCCTCTTCGTCGGCGCGGCGCTCCTCGCGGGCCGCTCCTGCGGCCGCCTCGAGCTCGGCGTCGGCGGCGAGCTCGTCGAACGGATCGCCCGTGGTCATACGCGAGACCTCCGGGGGTCGGTGGTGCGGCACCGTAACCCCCGGAGGTCGCGTTGTCTTGCAGGTCTTGCTCTGGTCAGTCCTGCTTGATGGCCTCGATCTCGAAGTCGAGCTTGGCCTTCTTGCCCACCAGGACACCGCCGGCCTCGATGGCGACGTTCCAGGTCAGGCCGAAGTCCTCGCGGTCGACCTCGGTCGTGGCCGAGAATCCGGCCCGACGGTCGCCCAACGGGCTCGACGTCCAGCCGTGGTACTCGGCCTCGAGGGTGACGGGGCGGGTGACGCCGTGGACCGTCAGGTCACCATGGACCAGGAAGCGGCCGGGCGACTCCCCCTCGAGCCTCGTGCTGCGGAACGTGATCTGCGGGTACTGCTCGACGTCGAAGAAGTCGGGCGAACGCAAGTGCTCGTCCCGCTTCTCGTCGCCGCTCTCGACGCTGGCCGCGTCGATGTCGACCTCTACCCACGAGTCGGTCGGGTCCTCGGCGACGTGGATCGTGCCGGTGGCCTTCGAGAACCGGCCCCGGACCTTGCTCACCATCAGGTGGCGGGCGACGAACTCGACGCTCGTGTGCACCGGGTCGAGTTGCCAGTCACCCGGGTCGGGAAGGGCGATGCCCTCAATCACGCGGTCTGCTTGGATCTGGCTCATGTCGGTGGACCTCCCGTCAGGAATGCTTGTTGTGCCGACAACGGTTGTACGAGCAACGATATTCCGATGGTTGCTCCGGCAACCGAAACCCCTGTCGGTAGGGTGACGTTGTGGCCCGAACCCGAGCCCCGGAACTGAGCGAGCAGCAGCTCGACGCCTGGAAGGCCTTCCTCCGCGCCCAGGCCGAGCTGATCAGGACCCTGGACCGGGAGATGGAGGCCGAGCAGGGCCTCCCCATCACCTTCTTCGACGTGCTGGCCCAGCTGTCCAACGCCGGGGGGCAGCTGCGCATGAGTGAGCTCGCCGACGCCGTCCTCCTCTCGCGCAGCGGCGTCACCCGGGTCGTGGACCGGATGGTGCGGAAGGGGCTCGTCCGCCGGGAGCAATGCGAGACCGACCGGCGGGCGTCGTACGCGACGCTGACCGCCGCGGGGAAGCGGGCGCTGACGCAGGCGATGCCCGTCCACTTCCGCGGTATCGAAGAGCACTTCGGCCGCCACCTCAGCTGCGACGAGGCGAAGACGCTGGCAACCGCCCTCGGCCGCATGGTCTCGTCGCAAGACGGCGACGCCTGTTAGCGCCGCAACGCGACAACGCGGCGTCGTTCGTGACGTACGCCAACCACCACCACGACGACGAGGGCTGAATCGCCGGCAGCCTGTCGACGGGGTCTTGACAGAGCGAACGCCTGTTCGTACACTTCTCTTGACGCTTCCCCCAGCCGACTTCATTCGCGCGGAGGAAGCGTGTTCGCTGAGGTTCGCAGCGCCGTTTGTGCCATCGAGGGACTGGTGCGCGATCTCGACCCTGCTCGCGTCGACGGTCGTGACGCGGCGGCGTTGCTCGGAGTGTTCGGTCAAGGCGAGCGCGTCTGTGCCGCGGCGAAGGCCGTGTTGGCGCGTCGCGTCGAGGAGACGAACGTGTGGCGCGACGGCGGGCATCGAAGCGCCGCCCACTGGGTCGCGGCGGCCACGGGCGACACCGTGGGCGCGGCTACCCGGACGCTGGAGACGGCTCGAGCGCTCGAGCAGTTGCCCGAGACCGATGCCGCCTTTCGCGCCGGGCGGCTCTCCGAGGTCCAGGCAGCCGAGATCACGGCAGGCGCGGTCGCGGATCCCGAGCCATGCCGTGATTGTCGCGTTGCGGCGCTAACAGGCGTCGCCGTCTTGCGACGAGACCATGCGGCCGAGCGCGGCGGCCAGTGTCTTCGCCTCGTCGCAGCTGAGGTGGCGGCCGAAGTGCTCTTCGATACCGCGCAAGTGGACGGGAAGTGCCCGGTTCAGCGCCCGCTTCCCTTCCGGCGTCAACGTCGCGTACGACGCCCGCCGGTCGGTCTCGCATTGCTCCCGGCGCACGAGCCCGGCCCGCTCCATCCGGTCCACGAGCCGGGTGACGCCGCTGCGCGAGAGGAGGACGGCGTCGGCGAGCTCGCTCATGCGCAGCTGCCCCCCGGCGTTGGAGAGCTGGGCGAGCACGTCGAAGAAGGTGATGGGCAGCCCCCGCTCAGCCTCCAGCTCCCGGTCCAGGGTGCTGATCAACTCGGCCTGGGCGCGGAGGAAGGCTTTCCAGGCTTCGAACTGGTCCTCGCTCAGTTCCGGGGCTTGGGTACGGGCCACAACGTCACCCTACCGACAGGGGGGTTTCGGTTGCCGGAGCAACCATCGGAATATCGTTGCTCGTACAACCGTTGTCGGCACAACAAGCATTCCTGACGGGAGGTCCA
>JALZAA010000338.1 GCA_030948625.1 Actinomycetota bacterium | reverse complement strand
TGCCGCTCGACAACTCGCCGTTCGACCGCATGTTCGGCGAGGAGCGTCCGGAGCACGCGGGCCGGCGGCGGTACGTGTACTACCCATTCGCAGGGCCGGTGACGGAGGAGGCCGCCGTCAACGTGCGGAACCGCTCGCACCGGATCACGGCCGAGGTCGACATCCCCGAGGGTGGCGCCGAGGGCATCCTGCTCGCGCAGGGCTCGATCCTCGGCGGGTACGTCCTCTTCGTCCTCGACGGCCGGCTCCGGTACGTGCACAACTTCGTGGGGTTCGAGCAGCACCGGCTGACGGCGTCGGGCGACCTCATTGCCGGGCCGCACTCGCTGCAGTTCAGGTTCGACAAGACCGGCGAGCACCAGGGTCACGGAAGCCTCGTCGTGGACGGCGAGACGGTCGCGGCCGGCGACATCCCCCGCTTCACTCCGACGCGCTTCTCGATCACCGACGACGGGCTCACCTGTGGCTACGACCTCGGCATGCCGGTGGTCGATGACTACCAGGCACCGTTCCGGTTCAGCGGCAGGCTCCACCGTGTGATCGTCGACGTCGACGGCGACCCGTTCACGGACCCGGCCGCCGAAGCCGACGTGTCCCTCCGCGCGCAGTAGCTCGTGTCGATGCGTGCACAGAGCATCACTATGTTGCTCCACGCACGCATCAGGAACCAGGGGGCGGGAAACGAAGGCGGATGAGGGTGCCGCCGTGGGCGGGTGACTCGACAACGACCTCGGCTCCGTGCTGGTCGGCGACCTGGCGCACGATCGCGAGCCCCAGGCCCGATCCGGGCGTGCCCTGGGCCGCCTCCGCCCGCCAGAAGCGGTCGAACACGAACGGGGCGTCGGCGGCGGCAATGCCGGGGCCGTGGTCGCGCACGGTCACCTCGCTGTCGTGCACGCTCACATCGACCGTGTTCCCGTTCGGGCTCCACTTCCCCGCGTTGTCGAGCAGGTTGCCGACGGCGAGCTCGATGCGACTTTCAGAGCCACGCACGACGCTCGGCGCGACGTCGGTGACGAACCTGACCCTCGGCCAGTGGAACGACGCGGCTTCGATCGCGCCCCCGACCACCTCGTCGAGCCGCACGTCACCGAGCGCGTCGTCGATCGGCTCGTCGCCGCGGGCGATCTCCATCATCCCGCCGATCAGCGCCGACAGCTCCACGATCTGCCCGTTGACGTCCTCGACGAGGCGCTCACGATCCGTAGGGTCGAGGTTGTCGTTGCGCACCAACACCTCAATGTTCGTGCGCAAGCTCGTCAGCGGTGTGCGCAACTCATGCGACGCGTCGGCGGCGAGGCGACGTTGGGCGCGCTGCGACTCGTCGAGCGCCCCGAGCATGGCGTTGAAGCTCCGCGCCAGGCGGCTCACCTCGTCGTTGCCCTTCGCGTCGATCCGGCGCGTCAGGTCACGCGTCTCCGCCACGTCCTCGACCGCCGTGGTCAGCCGGCGGACGGGGCGAAGCGCGGCGCGCGCCACGACGAAGCCGAGACCAGCGGCGACGAGCACTCCCGCGACCGCGGTGACGAGCAGCGCGATCCCCATGTCGCTGACGACGGCGTCGGTCTCGCTGAGCGGGCGCGCCACCTGGAGCGCGACGCCTCGGCTCCAGTTGCTGGTGTAGACGCGCAGCGGTGTCCCGTTCACCGTCACGTCCTCGTAGAACGGAGGCTCCGCGCCCGCCGCCACGGCGGTCGTTCCCGGGATCACCGGGATCTGCGTGGTGCCGGGATCGCCGCGCACCTGCCCGCTGCGGTCGACGAGCTGAGTGAGCCCACCCGCGCCGCCGAGCGGCGGCGGCGGGAGGTTGGCGGCGGCGGGGCGCCCCTGCGGCGAGTTCGGCGCCGGCCGGTCCCGGGTCCGAACAAGATTGTCGGCCCGCTGGCGCAGCGTGGTGTCCACCTCCCGGTGCAACTCTCCCCGGGTGCGGGCGTAGACGAAGAAGGCGGCGCCGGTGACGGCGACGGCGACCGCCAGCGCCGCCGACAGGACCAGCCGGGTGCGCAGGCTCATCGCTCTCGGAGCACGTACCCGACGCCGCGCACCGTCTGGATGAGCCTCGGTTCCCCGTCGGCTTCGGTCTTGCGGCGGAGGTAGCCGACGAAGACCTCGAGCGAGTTGGAGTCGGGCCCGAAGTCGTAGCCCCAGACGCGCTCAAAGATCACGCTACGGGGCAGCACGACGCGCGCGTTGCGGGCGAGGAGCTCGAGCAGCGCGAACTCAGTGCGCGTGAGCTCGATGCGCCGGTCACGGCACATGATCTCGCGCGTCTGCGGATCGATGCGGAGGTGCGCATACTCGATGACGTCGGTGGGATCCGCCTCCGTCCGCCGCAACAGGGCGCGGAGCCGCGCGAGCAGCTCGTCGAGTGCGAACGGCTTGACGAGGTAGTCGTCCGCGCCGGCGTCGAGCCCGGCCACGCGTTCGCCGACGGCGTCGCGCGCCGTCAACATCAACACGGCGGTGCGGTCTCCGTCGGCACGCAGCCGCCGGCAGACCTCCAGGCCATCGAGGTCGGGAAGGCGGAGGTCGAGCACGATCGCGTCGGCGGGGTCGGCACGTTGACTGTCGAGCGCCGGGAACCCGGCACCGACGGCGTCGACGGTGTACCCCTCGATCCGCAACGCGCGCTCGAGCGAGTCGAGCACGGCGGGATCGTCGTCGACGACGAGCACTCGCACGAAGAGAGTTTGGCCCGGGAACCTGAAGGGCTTGTGAATGGGTTCCCGGGCCCTACTCATCGAGCCTTACTGGTTGCGATCGCGGGGCGGGCCCTGCCCGTCCTTGGGCGGACCCTCGTTGACGAGCTTGGTGATGCGGTCCTGGAGGGTCGACTTGCGCTGCGTCGCCTGGTCGGCGGTCAGCTTGCCGTCCTGCACCTCCTGATCGATGTGCGCAGTCGCGTCGGCGACCATCGCGTCGATCACCTTCTGCGCGTCGACGTTCTGGTCCTGGGC
>JALZAA010000313.1 GCA_030948625.1 Actinomycetota bacterium | reverse complement strand
CTCCTTCGCAACGAGAGCATCGCCCAGGTCGCAGTGGTCGGCGTCCCCGACGACCGGATGGGCGAGGTCGGGATGGCGTACGTCGTGCTGCGACCGAGCGCCCGGATGACGCCCGACGACCTCATCGCATGGTGCGGCCCCGAGATGGCCAACTACAAGGTGCCGCGCCACGTCGAGATTGTCGACGGGCTCCCGATGAACGCCATGGGCAAGGTGCTCAAGTACGAGCTCCGGGACCGGGGCGCCAAGCTCGTCAACCGCTAGCCCATACCGACGGGGCTAGATCACGCTGATCGAGATGTTGCCGCTCGTGTCGTTGACGAGCACCTGCACGGTGTCGGAGGTCCCGACCGCGTCGGTCACGGTGCATGGGATCTTCGTCTGCGGCTTGGCCGCCAGGACGGTCTTGCCGGGTGCGCACGCCGCCGTCACTTGCACGCCGACGGTCTGGTCGTACTGCGTCTGCACGAACGTCTGGACCTTCGCCACGTCGAGGACCGCGACCTGCCGTACTGCTCGATATCCCGGGCCCCTGTCGGTCTGGGTCACGGTGATCGGGACCTGCTCTTTGCCGACCGTCCCCGTGCACGTGAACTCCTTGCCGGACTTCTTCTTGATCTCCTTGGGGCACTTCGTGGCCCCGATGGACGCGCCGGCAAAGTCCTTGCGCAGCTGCTTGCCGATGGACTGCTCGACCTCCTTGCCGTCGAGCGTGTTCGACCCACCGCTGCACGCTGCGACGGTGAGCAAGACGCACGCGAGCCCGGTGCACGTGAGCACGAACGTGGCGTGTCGAGACCGTGGCACGGCCGCAGATTACAAGGCGAAAACTAGGGCCGAGTGGCGCGGTAGAGCGGCACCGCGTCCGGAATGCCCTTCATCACGACCGGGCCGAGCTCGTCGAGCCGCAGGTCGGTGACGCGCCCGTCGACGAGTGAGCGAACGGGCTCCGACAACAGCACCTCGCCCGGCCCCGCGACGTCGACGATGCGCGACGCCAGGTTCACGTCGTGGCCGACCAGGTCGCTGCCGCGCCGTGTCGGGCAGCCCCAATGCATCCCGACGCGTACCCACAGCGGCACGTGGGTGGCGGCCTCCTCCTCGAAGCGCTCCGACAGCGCAAGGCACGAGTGCACCGCGCTGACAGGTTCCGGGAACCACAGCATCAGCCCGTCGCCGAGGTCCTTCACGACGCGGGCGTCGCTCGGCAGCGTTCCGCGGACGACTTCCTCCTGTCGCTCGAGCAGAGCGAGCGCCTGCGCGTCACCGTGCTCGGCGGTGAACTCCGTGAACCCGACGATGTCGGTGAAGACGACCGCGCCGGTGGGCGATTCGCTCACCGCTCGACGACCCGGATGCTCCCGCTGAGCGCCTTGACCCGGATCTCGCCGTCGTCACCGGCGTCGCAGTCGCACTGCACCTTCCCGCTCATGGTCTTGAGCCGCGTCGCCGGCCGGCTCCCGCGCGGCACGCTGACCGTGACCGATCCGGAAAGCGCCTTGACGTCGAGGTGACCGCCGGCGGCCAGCCCGACCTCGGCGTTCCCGCTGCCTGCTTTGACCGTTCCGCTCTCGACGAGGTCGGCCGTCACGGTCCCGGAGCCGCTGGCAAGATCGGCGGACCCGGCGCGCGTCACGTCGATCGAGCCGCTGCCGGTCTTGAGCCGGCACTCGCCGACGCACAACTCGACTTCGAACGAGCCGGAACCCGTGCGCGCGTCGAGGCGTTCGACGTGCTCGACGGAGACGCTGCCGCTCCCGACCGTGACGCGCGCGTGGCCCAGCCGGCCTCGAAGCTCGACGTCGCCCGAGGCGGCGCCGATGATCACATCGCTGCCCTCCGGGCACCGCACGGTGACCGACCCCGACCGGGCCTTGACCTCGACGGAGCCGTCGGCAGCGACCTCGGCGTGCCGCGCGCCGGTAACGACGACGTCGGAGCGGTCCTCCCCCGTCACCTCGACGCTCCCAGACCGCGCCGTGACCCGAACCGTCGGATCGGGCGGCGCCTCGAGCGTCAGCTCGGAAGCCATGCCCGCATCATGCCGCTACTCGGTGGTGACGGCGAGGTGACGGTCGTCACCGGCTGCGTCGCTCACGAACGTCACACCTCGAGGTCGACAGCGCGCACGGCGGCGCCGCCCAGGTCCATGAACCGCGTGTCGCCGGTGAGGTCCTTCCCGAGCGCGTTCAGCGTGTACCCGATGGCGAGCTCGCGGTCGGGATCGCCCCACGCGCCGGAGCCGCCGTACCCGTTGTGACCGAACCCGCGCTCCAGCACCGCCGCCGACGTGAGCACGCCGTGATACCCGAGGCGCCACTGCATCGGGAACCCGAGGATGAGGTCGGGGCGGTTGTTCTGGGGCTCGATCGCCCGCGCGATGGTCTTGTCCGACAGGAGCTGCACGTCGTCGAGCTCGCCACCGCCCGCCAAGCACGCGTACATGCGCGCGAGCGAGCGGGCGGTGAAGCATCCGTTCCCCGACGGCATCGGCTGCTCCACCCACACAGGAACGTCATGCGGTTCGAGAAGCGCCGGTGGCAACGCAGCCGCGATGAGCTCGGGGTGCAACGTGAGGCCGAGGCGCTCAGCGACGCGCAGCATCGCCGCCGGGTCGCGGGTCAGCTCGCGGGCGTCGGGTGCCGAGACGGTCTTCGCGAGACGCCCGAACTGGTCGCGGGGCAGGCCCACGTAGCAGCCGTCGAGCGTGAGCGACTCGGCGATCTGCGTTCGCACGAACTCGGTGATGCCGAGCCCGGATACTTTCCGGACGATCTCGCCGACGATGAATCCGAACGTCACCGCGTGATAGCCGTTGGCCGTGCCGGGCTCGTGGGCGGGCGTCATCTTCTCGAGCCCGGCGACCATCGCGTCCCAGTCGAGGATCTGCTCGGGCCGCTCGAGGAACGACGCCACGTCGTACAAGCCGGCCTCGTGGCAGAGCACCTGCCGCACGGTGATCGCGTCCTTGCCGTTCTGGGCGAACTCGGGCCAGTGGTCGGCGACGCGGTCGTCGTAGTCGAGGAGGTCCCGGTCGACGCAGACGTGGAGCGCGGTCGACGTCACACCCTTCGTGGTCGAGTACGACACGGCAAGCGTGTCGGCCTGCCACGGCGAGCCGGCGGTGTCGGCGACGCCGGTCCAGGCGTCGACGACCGGTCGGCCCTCGTGGTACACGCACACGGCGGCCCCGCCGCCGCTCTCGATCACTTGCGCGTCGAGGGTGGTGACGACCTCGTCGAACGCCGGATCCCATGTGCCGTCGGCCATGTCCCGCCTCCCCCCAACTCGCGGCGGCCAGGATTGCACACCTAGTGAAAGAACAATATCGTTCGCGTCCATGGCGGCGACCAGTCTCACCGATGGGCGCTCGGCCCGTGCCGCCCGCACCCGCGACGCCGTCGTGGACGCGCTGCTGTCGCTTCTCGACGACGGCAACCTGCGGCCCACCGCGCGCCAGGTCGCCCAGCGCGCCGGCGTGTCCCTTCGCTCCGTATACGTCCATTTCGACGACCTCGACGACCTCTTCACCGCCGCCGCGCACCAGCACTTCGAGCGCGTCCGCGACCTCATCGAGCGCATCCCCGACCACGGTCCGTTCGAGACCCGCCTCGATCTCTTCACGCGGCAGCGGGCACGCATCCACGAGGCGTCTGCACAGGTGCGCCGGGCCGCTGTCCTCCAGGAGCCGTTCTCGAACGCGCTGGCCGAGGTCCTGGCGCTGGCCCGCAACCTGTCGCGCGCCGAGATCGAGATCGTCTTCGGCGAAGAGATCGGCCGACGCGAGGGCGACGGCCGGACCCGCGTCATCGTCCAGCTCGACATGCTGTCGAGTGCAACGACATGGGAGACGCTTCGGCTCCAGTACGACCAGTCTCCCGACGAGGCTCGCGAGATCGTCGCCGACCTGCTCCGGGCCTGCCTCCGCGACGCGTGATGGACGCAGTGCGGACGGCCGACGAGCGCTTCGACGACCTGCCCGGCTATCCGTTCTCGCCCCACTACGTCGACGTGCCGGACGGCGAGGGCGGTTCATTGCGCGTCCACTACGTCGACGAGGGGCCGCCCGACGCCCAACCGGTGCTCCTGCTCCACGGCGAGCCGTCGTGGAGCTTCCTGTACCGGAAGATGATCCCGATCATCACCGATGTCGGCTTGCGCGCCGTCGCGCCGGATCTCGTCGGTTTCGGCCGCTCGGACAAGCCGGCCAAGCGCAGCGACTACACCTATGCGCACCATGTCGACTGGATGCGCTCGGTCGTCGAGGAGTTGGACCTGACCGGGATGACGCTCGTCGGTCAGGACTGGGGTGGGCTCATCGGGCTGCGGCTGGTTGCCGAGCACGAAGAGCGGTTCGCGCGCGTTGTCGCCGCCAACACGTTCCTCCCGACGGGTGACCGCCATCCCGGTGACGCGTTCCTCGCCTGGCAGAAATTCTCGCAAGAGACCGAGACGTTCCCCGTCGGGCGCATCGTCAACGGCGGCTGCACCACCGACCTCCCCCCTGAGGTGGTCGCCGCCTACGACGCGCCCTTCCCCGACGAGACGTACAAGGAAGGCGCCCGCCAGTTCCCGATGCTCGTGCCGACGGCGCCGGACGACCCGGCATCCGAGCGCAATCGGCAGGCATGGGACGTCCTGCGTCGCTGGGACAAGCCCTTCCTGACTGCGTTCAGCGACTCGGACCCGATCACCGCCGGCGCCGATCGGGTACTCCAATCGGACATCCCCGGCGCGAGCGGAAGGCCGCACACGAGCATCCAGGGTGCGGGGCACTTCCTGCAAGAGGACCGCGGCGAAGACCTCGCACGCGTGATCGTCGACTTCGTCGGATCGACACCGGGCAGCGGGTAACACGAATCGGGCGCGGCACGCGCTCGATTTCGAAAACATAACGTTGCACGCGAGCGCGCAGAGGGGGGAATGGTGCGCAGATGAGTGATACGTCCGGCGCGTCGCTGCCCGTCCGCACCCGTCTCTCTGACTTCGACTGGCTCGGCCGCGTCCTTGCCTACGTCGTCCCGATCGGCCTGCTGATCTTCGTCGTGCGCGTCGAGCCGTTCCCCGCGCCCAACGGCGTGATCCTCGACGGCGCCATCGGGGGTGGCCGCATCGCGCTCATCGCCCTCGGCATCGCGCTCATCTACCGGGCGAACCGGATCGTCAACTTCGCCCAGGGCGATCTCGGCCAAGTTCCCGCGACGCTCGGAGCACTGCTCGTCATCACGCTCGGCGTCAACTATTTCGTCGCCCTGACGACCGGGCTCGTCGCCGCGATCGTCCTTGGAGTCGTCGTCGAGACCCTGATCATCCGGCGCTTCTTCCGCGCGCCGAGGCTGATCCTGACCGTCGCCACGATCGGGCTGTCCCAGGTACTCATTGCCGGGGGGTTGTTCCTCGCCGAGGCGTTCGGCCAGGACTTCCGGACCAACCGTCTCGAAGCGCCGTTCTCGGTGAAGTTCCAGGTCGGGAGCACGATCTTCGACGGCAACGACCTCATCGCGATGATCACGATCCCGATCGCGTTCATCGCGCTGGCGGCCTGGATGCGGCTGAGCAACGTCGGCGTGGCCGTGCGCGGCAGCGCCGAGCGCGCCGACCGCGCGTCGACGCTCGGTATCCCGGTACGGCGACTCCACACGATCGTGTGGACGGTCGCAACCCTGCTCGCGTTCCTGGGCATGTGGCTGCGCGCGGGTGCCGTCGGCCTCCCGATCGGCACGGTGCTCGGTCCCACGTTCTTGCTGCAGGCGCTCGCAGCCGTCGTGATCGGACGCATGGAGCGGTTCGGCGTCATCGCCGCCGCCGCGATCGCGCTCGGCATCGTCGACAAGGCCATCACGTTCCAGCCCGGCAACAATCCCGCGTTCAACGACGCCGTCCTGTTCCTCATCATCCTCGGGGCGCTGTTCGTCACGCGCCGCCCCGGCCGGGGCCGTGTCGGCGCCGAACAGGTCTCGACCTGGCAGGCGGCGCGCGAGGTGCGACCGATCCCCCGCGAGCTGAAGCGACTCCCCGAAGTGGTCCTCACGCGGTGGGTGCTGGTCGCGGGGGTCGCGGCATTCCTGGTGACCCTCCCGCTCTGGCTCGACGAGGGCCGCATCAACCTTGCGACCGTGATCGTGATCTTCGGGATGATCGGGCTGTCACTCGTCGTGCTCACCGGGTGGGCGGGACAGGTCAGCCTCGGGCAGATGGGCTTCGCCGGAGTCGGGGCCGCGGTCGGGGGGGCCCTCACCGATCATTTCAATTCCGACCTGTCGCTCGGGCTCCTCGCCGGTGGTGCCGCCGGCGCACTGGCCGCCATCGTCGTCGGGTACCCCGCGTTGCGGCGGCGCGGCCTCACCCTCGCCGTGAGCACCCTCGCCTTCGCGCTGTTCGTCTCCTCCTACATGCTCAACCAGAGCCTCTGGGTCGACTATCTGCCGGGGTTCCGGATCGATCGCCTTCCGGTCTTCGGCGTGTTCGACATCGAGAGCGAGACCCGCTTCTACTTTCTCTGCCTCATCGTCCTCGGACTCTTGCTGGTCGTCGTCCGCGGTGTGCGCAACAGCCGGACGGGGCGCGTGCTGATCGCGATCCGCGAAAACGACGCCGCGGCGCGCTCCTTCGGCATCCACGCGACGCGCACCCAACTCGCCTGCTTCGCGCTGTCGGGATTCATCGCCGCCGTGGCCGGCGTGCTCTTCGTCCATCAGCAGACCGGCCTGCAGGTGGGAGCCGGGAACCTCTATCTGCCCCAGGAAAGCTTGCGCGTCTTCTCGATGGTGGTGATCGGCGGACTCGGGTCGATACCCGGTGTCCTCCTCGGCGCCACCTACGTCTGGGGCACCCAGTACTTCTTGCCCGGCCAGTGGCAGTTCCTCGCCACGGGTGCGGGCCTGCTGCTGATCCTGATGGTGCTGCCCGGCGGCCTCGGCGCCGTGCTCTACGACATCCGCGACTGGTTGCTGCGGCAGGTTGCCCAGCGCCGCAAGATCCTCGTCCCGAGCCTGGTCGCTGACCGTGCCGAGCGGAGCGCCGAGGATCTCGCGCCGGAGGCGGCGCGCGAAGCGATGGAGGAAGCGGTCGAGCGCGCTCCGGCCGAGGTGGGGCCGTGACCGCGACGTCCACTCCCACTCCCACGCCGACGCCTACCAAGGCATCCGGCAACTGGTTCTCTCGCTGGTGTGACCGCACGACCGGCGGCGCGGCGCTGTTCCCGCTCGTCGTGCTGTTCGGCCTGAACGCCGTCGACGAGCTCGGTCGTTACGCGTTCGGTGTGCTGTTGCCCAACATCCGTGATGACTTCGGCCTCAGCACCCAGGGCATCCTCACCGTCGTCGCGTTCGGGTTCGTCGGCGCCCTCATCCTTGCCCTGCCGATCGGTTACTGGGCCGACCGCTTCAACCGCGTCTACATCATCGTCATCGCCGGCCTGCTGTTGTTCTCGTTCACGATCCTCACGGCCATCGCGGTCAGCGTGGTGATGCTGGCGATCGCGCGGGCCGGGTCGGAGCTCGGGCGTGGCTTCAACGACCCCGTCCACAATTCGCTGATTCCCGATTACTACGACGTCTCCGTGCGGCCGAGGGTCTACGCGGTCCACCGATCTGCCAACTCCGTCGGTCAGGCCCTTGGCCCGCTGATCGGTGGCGTGATGGCGTACTTCCTCGGCTGGCGGGCGCCGTTCCTCTTCTTCGCGATCCCCATCGGGATCTTCGTGCTCTTGGCGCTCCGGCTCCGCGATCCCGTGCGCGGCGCGCACGAACGCCGGAGCATGGGTGCTTCCGAGGAGGCGATCGCCACCGAGGAAGCCCCGCCATCGTGGGCGGAATCGTGGCGGATCGTCTGGCAGGTACGGACCCTGCGCCGGATCTTCGCCGCGCTCCCGTTCCTCGCGCTCTCGATCGTCGGGCTGCTGACGCTCGGATCGCTCTTCTACCAAGAGATCTTCGGCTTGAACGAAGTCCAACGGGGCGTCGTGGCCGCCGTCGCCGAGCCGGCCCAGATCCTCGGCTTCATCATCGGTATCCCTATCGCGACGCGACTCATGGCGCGCGACCCCGGGCTGGTGCTGAAGTTCCTCGCCGTCGTGACGGGCTTCGTCGCGGTCGCGTGGCTCGTGTTCTCCCAAGCGCCGAACCTGCCCGTCGCCATCGGCGCGAACCTCCTGATCTCCGCTTCGCTCGGCCTACTCGCGCCGGGGATCTACAGCGTGTTGTCGCTGGCCGTGCCGCCCAAGGTGCGCGCCTTCGGCTTCGCGATCGCGGCGATCTGGATCATTCCCGGCCTCTTGGTGCTCCCGATCATCGGCGGTGTCGCCGACGCCTACGGGATTCGCACTGCCCTGGTGCTGGCGGCGCCGGTGTTCGTCGTCGGCGGGCTCATCCTCGCTTCCGCCGGATCGCAGGTAGCGGGCGACATCCGGCGGGTGTGGACGGCGGCGGCCGCACAGTCGGAAGCCGCGTACGAGCGCGAGCAGGGACGCGCCAAGCAGCTGCTCGTGCGCGGGGTCGACGTGCACTACGACGGCGTGCAGGTGCTGTTCGGCGTCGACTTCGAGGTCGACGAGGGCGAGATCATCGCCCTGCTCGGGACCAACGGCGCCGGCAAGTCGACGCTGCTGAAGGCGATCTCCGGCCTCGTGGAGCCGACCGGTGGCGCCATCATCTTCGACGGGCGCGACATGACGCACACGCCGCCCGACGAGATCGCGGCGCGTGGCGTCACGCAGGTACCGGGCGGTCAGGGGGTGTTCCCCTCGCTCACCGTGGCCGAGAACCTGCGCCTCGCCGGCTGGCTGCAGCGGAAGAAGCCGGACGAGGTGAAGCACGCGACCGAGCGCGTGATCGGCTACTTCCCGGTGCTCGGCGAGCGCCTGCAGGAGCCGGCCGGCAACCTGTCCGGCGGGCAACAGCAGATGCTCACGCTGGGCATGGCGTTCATCGGCCACCCCAAGCTCTTGATGATCGACGAGCTGTCGCTCGGCCTCGCCCCCACTGTGATCTCGCAGCTGCTCGAGATCGTGAAGGCGATACGCGATCAGGGCACGACGATCATCCTCGTCGAGCAGTCGGTGAACCTCGCGCTCACGCTCGCCGACGAGGCGTTCTTCATGGAGAAGGGCGAGATCCGTTTCCATGGTCGCACCGCCGAGCTCCTCGAGCGGCCCGACGTGCTGCGCTCCGTGTTCCTCGAGGGGGCGGGCAGCGCGACGTCGTCGCCGCTCACCCCCAACGGTGAAGCCGCCCATCCCGTCTCGGGCGACGGACAGGCGAAGCCGCGCCTCGAGGTCGTCGAGGTGTCAAAGCGGTTCGGTGGTGTCACGGCGTTGCACGACGTGTCGTTCACGGTGCGGCGAGGCGAGATCCTCGGCTTCATCGGTCCCAACGGCGCCGGCAAGACGACGCTGTTCGACGTCATCTCCGGACTTCTCCCCGACGACGGCGGCGCCATCCATCTGGACACCGACAAGGGCATCCGCGATCTGGCGCGCAAATCCGCTCAGAGCCGCGCCCAACTCGGGCTGGGCCGCTCGTTCCAGGACGGTCGCCTGTTCCCGGCGCTCACCGTCGGCGAGACGATCGC
>JALZAA010000308.1 GCA_030948625.1 Actinomycetota bacterium | reverse complement strand
CCAGAACAGGACGGTGACCGTCGTGAGCCGCTTGGCCGAGATGCCGCCGAGGAAGTCCCCGGTGCCGTAGGCGAGCGCGACCAGCGCCCCCAGCGCGATCTCCATTCGCCGTCGTCAGGCGGCGTGTGCGTTCGTCACGCGTCCCGCGTCGAACTCCCGAGCCGTTGAATCCCGAAACCCTGCGCGCCGCTTTACGCAGGTTTGTCGTGGACTTAGCTGCATAGGTCAGAGTTGGAGTAGCCGAGCTGCTTCGGACGGGTCGTAGATGCAGATCAGATCGTGGAAGTAACCGAGTTGTCTCGCCGTCTCGAGCATCGCCAAGCCCGAGCCTCTCTTGGGCAAATGCGATGCAAGAATGACATACGGCGGGTGTTCCTGGGCTGCCCGGAGCAAGGCACCGTTTGCGATGGCCTTCTTCATCGTGTCCGTGCGGATCAAACCAGGCCGGCTTCCCTGAACGCTGCCTTTGTATTCAAACCAGATGATTTGCCCAGAAGGGCTTCGCGCCTCTCGGTCAATCTCGACTCCGAGATCGCTAAGTTGCACACGGGTGCGTAACAAGTCAAAGCCGCTGTGCTTCAAAAGCGAATCGCATTGCTCGCCGAATTGCCGTCCCTGCTCCGACGACGCCGACTGAAAACTCGTCACGCGTCCGATCCCGAATCGTCTTCGAATATCGGGGAGAGCCGGATCTCCACGGCTGCATAATCCTCGTCGAGTCGTTCTTCGGTCGCAATTTCCTCGTCTGGGTAGGCGTCCAGTTCCTGGCCTGTCGCACGCATCCAGAGATCGACTGCGTCGCCCCATCGTTCTTCAAGTAGGGCACGTCGAATATTTTCAAGCAGACCCGACTGGGCTACTTCTCGTGGCGACGAACGCGCAACAAGCCGTAACGCCACGAGCCGCCCGAGCACTGCATCGCTCTTGGCAAGAAAGACTTGCGGAGGATCGCCGCGGAGTACAGCTGTGGCAACCCGTCCCGGCCAGCTAATAGTGCTACCGGGGGAAGTGTCCGGAGTCATCGGTGCTGCCCAGTAATCAGGAATCGGCCAGCTCGCCTGCTGCCAAGCGGCGAAGCCGTTGCTGATCTTCGGCGGATTGCATTCTGATTACGTCGGCAATTGGCTTCTCTGGCCCGCGCAGCACGCTGAGCGCTGCATCGCCCGAACCACCCTTCGTCGGAGGATCCGTCGTCAACAAGACAAGCCGAGTCATCGGATCAATCTCACGTAGAACTGCCGCTTTACCGAGTGCCTTCCACAGCGTGTCGGTGCGCTTCAGCCCGGGGCGATTGCTCGTGAATCCGCCGGATACGTCGAAGTACCAGGGTCGCCCACCTTGGTCGTAAGCCTGAAAGTTGACCTCAACGCCACCCTGCGAGAGCCGGACATCGCGGGTGATGGCCTCGAAGCCACAGCCTTGAAGTAATGCGGCGGCCACTTCTTTGGCTGCACGTCCTTCGCGTACCGCTCGCGCCTGAAAGTCTTCGTCAGAACCGGCCGAAGCTGGTACAGCTGGGAGTACGAACGATAACGGCTCGTCGGCGCCACCCTGCTGCTCCGCCTTGCGTGCCTGCTCCTTTTCAACACGCTGCCGCGCGTGATCTACGTAGGTCGCGTCGGTGTCGAACCCGACATAGTGTCGCCTGGTCCGCACGGCCGCGACCGCTGTCGTTCCGGAACCGAGGAAAGGGTCGAGAACGAGGTCGTTGTAGTACGTATACAGATGGATGAGGCGCTCCGGAAGCGAGACTGGGAATGGTGCGGGATGGCCAACCCTCGTTGCACTCTCCGGTGGAATCTCCCAGACGTCGGTTGTTGCCTCCATGAACTCGTCGCGAGACAGAGATGCTTCTGAGGGAAGACCTCGATTGTGACGATCACGAGCATTGATCGCCCGGTCAAATCGATCCTTGCTGGCGATGACAACACGCTCCGTCAAATCGCGAATTACCGGATTCGCAGGTCGCTGAAAGGAACCCCAAGCACACGAACCGGCCGAGCCACGGGCCTTCTGCCAGATCACTTCACCGCGTAGAGCCAGTCTGAGCCGGTCTTGAAGGATCTCGATCACGTCACTTGACAACGATCGATACGGTCTGCGGCCGAGGTTGGCAACGTTGACGGCGATTCGTCCGCCGGGTTCAAGTTTTCGAACGCACTCGGCGAACACCTCCTCGAGCATCTTGCGGTAGGCAAGATACGTTGCGGGGGTGTGGCCCTCGCCGAGCGCCTCCTCATACTCCTTGCCCGCGAAATACGGCGGGGAGGTCACAACGAGTGCTACCGACCGATCTGGAACCTGATCCATCGATCGTGCATCACCGCAGAAAAGCTCGTCGATGCCTTTTCGGGGGTCGACGCTGTCGTCGTCTTCCTTGAGCTCGGGTGGAGTGAAGCGCGCGTAGAACTCACTTGAGTCGTGATTCTCCCGTCGCGACACCCCAAAGTTGGACGTCGACGTCGGACTCCGGCGAACGGCCACCGCCACCTCCTACGCGCACCACGGCACCAAACTGATCGTACGGATCGGCCGCACGGATCCCCCGGTATGCGAACGTTTGTTCGATACTATGCCACTGTTGCCCTACGCCGGTGGATCATGGATCAGCCGGGTAGCACGTCGCCGAGGCCGACGATGTACACGATGCCGACCACCAGGCTGGCCGCGGCGGCGACGAGCGACGCCACGGCGTAGATGCGGCTGCGACCGCGGGCGCCCGTGAAGCTGAGCGTGCTCAGGGCGGCGACGAGCGAGTTCGCGACGAGCAGCCCGGCAAGGAAGCACGCCAGCACGAGCAGCCCTGCGGCCCGACTGCCGGCACCGACCGCCGTGACGAAGACGAGCGCCTGCGTCGGGGTCTCGAAGCCGATGCCGTGCAGCATCCCGACACCGAGTGCGACTCCCCCGCCGTAGGTCGGCAGCGGATCGTCGGGCAGGGCGGCGACGTGCTTGTGGCGGTGACGGTGCGCCGGCGGGCCCGAGGCGACGGGGACCGGCCCGACTCGGACGATCTCATGATCGTGATCGTGCTCGTGGACGAGCTGCGGATCGTGGTCGTGCGGTTCCGTCCGCGGGTGCTCGTGCTCGTGCTCGATGATTATCGGTGCCGGGCGGGGGCGGAGGCGTCGGAAGCCCGCGAGCAGTAGCGCGCCGCGGCCGGCCATGCGTGGCCGCTGCCCTCGGGCCCACGACACGATCACCCACACCCCGAGCGCGACGAGCGTCACACCCACGAGCCGTTCCATCACCGCGCCCACGGGCTCCGGGAGGTGCGCGGATGCCACTATGACCGCGGCGCCGATTGCGAAGGCGACGGCCGCGTGCCCGAGTGCGTACATGGTCGCGAGCAGCATCGAGCGACGACGGGAGTCCTGCGACGCGGCGATGTCGCCGAGCGCGGCCAAATGGTCCCAGTCGAAGCCGTGCCGGAACCCGAGCACGAACGCGGTTGCGATCAGCGCAACGTCGACGCTGGTGCTCGCCGCCACCACCCGCGAACTCTAGGTCGCGGCGTCGTTCGGTTTGGTCGGGTCGTCGGGCTTGGTTGCCTCGTTGGGTTTGGTCGGCTCGTTGGCTTCCGACGGCACGGCCGCTTCGACCGGCGGAGCCGCACCCGCGGTCGCAGCGGCAAGGCGGCGCCGCCATCGCACCGTGAACACGGCCGCCGCCAGGGCCACCAGAACGACGCCGAAGAGAATCAACGACAGCGGCGAACCGGGACCGGACGAGTGGTCGGATGCGACGCGCGTACGTCGGGCGCGCGACGCGCTGCCGCCGGTGTCGTTTGTGGTGTCGGTGGTCGTCGTGTCGGGCGCGGCGGTGGTGGCCGTCGGATCCTCGGGTGCAGCCGTCTCATCCGGCGCCCCCGGCCCGCCCGGGCCGCCCGGCGTGCCGGGCGCAGCGCCGCCACCGTTGGGCCCGCGACCTGCGCC
>JALZAA010000299.1 GCA_030948625.1 Actinomycetota bacterium | reverse complement strand
TGCGCGCGGTCACGCTGTAGTTGTAGATCGACCGGCCGATCGCCTTCTGCGCGCGGGCGGCGCGGACGAACCCGACGTAGTCCTGAGCCGTCGCTTTGTCGCCGATGCCGCCGACCGCGTGCACGGGCGCGTCGGCCTTGCCGAGATTCGTGCGAAGTCGCCGAATGTTCTCGTCGGTGTATCGGAAGCTGTCCCGGAAGCCGGAGTCTGTGTTCCGGTTGGTCCAGTACGACAGCGGCAGCCACACGTCGTAGAGGTCTGCGATCTTGCGCCACGGGAAGTCGGGCCAGAAGTCGGCGTTGACCACCTCGAGCAGGACCGGCTCGAGCACGATGGCGCCGATCGGCCGGTCGCGGGCCAGCGCGCGGACACGCTGCGAGAGGTCGACGAGAGCGGCGTTGCGCGCGTTCGGATCGGGAAGGTCACCCCGGAACTCGATGTCGAGCGCCAGACCGTCGAAGCGTTCGCCGCCGGACCGGAAGTCGAGGAGTCCCCGGATGTGCCGCAGGTCGGCGTTGATGTCGTCGAAATGCGGGAGGTACCAGGCGACAACGCGAATGTCCGCTTCGTGCGCGCGCTGAAGGAACTGCCTTATGAGCTTCGGCGTGACCGTTGCTCCCGGGGTGCGGGTGTCGTCCTGCGCCGCCTGCAGGTACAGCGTCTTCACACCGCGACTCTTCATGGTGTCGATTGCCGACGGCGTCACCGGCGGCTTCCTGCCTCCCGCCTGGAGCGCGGGCACGTACTCGTACACGTCCACCCACGTCCCGAGCCCGCGATACGCGCCGATGTCATTGCGTTTCACGGCGTTCGGCGCTGCGCCCGCGATGCCAACCCACGCGGGGATGGCGAGCGCGAACGTGACGATCAGGGCGGGGAGCCGGCGCATGGCGTCACGCTAGGCCGCCGCCGTCGCGCGGATGCGGCGGCGTGCTACGTGAGCTCGATGGCGCCGGCGACCTCGAGGCGTGTCCTGGCGCGGAGTAGTGCGGCTTGCGCTTCTTCGTCGTCCGGATTCTCGGCGAGTCGTTCCTCGGCCCGTTGCAGCGCACGCCGGGCGCGATCGACGTCGATCTGCTCGGCGAGCTCGGCGACGTCGGAGAGAACGATCACGCGGTCGTTGGCGACTTCGACGAATCCACCGTGCACCGCAATGGCCTGTTCGCCGTGATCGGGCAGCAGGCTGCGCACAACGCCGATCCCGAGTGCACCGAGGAACGGCGCGTGGCCGGGCAGGAATGCGATCTCTCCCTCCGTCGTGCGGCAGACGACCATGTCGGCCTCCCCGCTATAGAGGACCCGCTCGGGCGAGACCACCTCAACATTGAGGGGCACGGTTACCTTGCTCCCTCGGCGGAGCTCGTCCGCACCATGCTCATCCCTCCTCCAAAGACTTCGCCTTCGCCAACACGCTGTCGACGCCGCCGACGTTGAAGAAGGCCTGCTCCGGGATCTCGTCGAGCTCGCCGTTCACGAGCGCCTCGAAGCTCTGCACGGTCTCCTCGATCGGGACATACACCCCCGGGACACCCGTGAACTTCTCCCCGACGAAGAACGGCTGCGAAAGGAAACGCTGGATCTTGCGAGCGCGGGAGACGGTCACCTTGTCCTCTTCGGACAGCTCGTCGATCCCGAGGATGGCGATGATGTCCTGCAGCTCGTTGAACCGCTGGAGCACTTCCTGCACACGGCGAGCGCAGTTGTAGTGGCGCTCGCCGATGATCTCGGGGGCGAGGATCGTCGATGACGACGAGAGCGGATCGACCGCGGGATAGATGCCCAGCGCCGCGATCTGCCGGCTCAACTCGGTGGTGGCGTCGAGGTGCGCGAACGTCGTGAACGGCGCCGGGTCGGTGTAGTCGTCGGCCGGCACGTACACGGCCTGCAATGACGTGATCGAGTGGCCCTTGGTGGATGTGATGCGCTCCTGGAGCTCGCCCATCTCGTCGGCCAGCGTCGGCTGGTAGCCCACCGCGGAGGGCATGCGGCCGAGCAGTGTCGACACCTCCGATCCCGCTTGCACGAATCGGAAGATGTTGTCGACGAACAGCAGCACGTCCTGGTTCTTCACGTCGCGGAAGTACTCGGCGACGGTCAGGGCAGACAGGCCGACCCGGAGACGCACACCCGGCGGCTCGTCCATCTGGCCGAAGATCAGCGCCGCCTTGTCGATGACGCCGGACTCCTGCATCTCGATCCACAGGTCGGTACCCTCACGAGTGCGCTCCCCCACACCCGCGAACACCGACACGCCGCCGTGCTGCGTGGCGACGCGATTGATCATCTCGAGAATGATGATCGTCTTGCCCACGCCGGCGCCGCCGAACATGCCGATCTTGCCCCCGCGCACATAGGGCTCGAGCAGGTCGATGACCTTGATGCCGGTCTCGAACATCTCGCTTCGCGGCTCGAGCTCGCGGAACGGAGGCGGCTCGCGGTGGATGTCCCAGCGGTCGTCGATCCCTGTGATCTCGTCGGCGGAGACGTCGAGCGGCTCGCCGAGCACGTTGAACACGTGTCCGAGCACGCCGTCGCCGACGGGCATCTGCAGACCGTGGCCCAGGTTCCGCACCTTCGTGCCGCGCCGCAGCCCGTCGGTCGGCTTCATGCAGATGGCGCGTGCCCGGTTGTCACCGATCTGCTGGGCGACCTCGGCGACGATGCGAATGGGCTCCCCTTCCAGCTCGATCTCCATGTCGATGGCCGTGTTGATCTCGGGCAGGGCGTCGGGCGGGAACTCGACGTCGACCACCGGTCCGGCGATGGCGACGACGCGTCCGTCCTTGAGCTCGGTCTCCGTGCGCTCTGGCGCCAGGGTCATGGAAGCTGCTCCTCGTTCCTCGTTGGTCTGTCGGCCGTCACTCTGCGCGCCTCACGTGCGGATCCGGAGGTCCTCGGCGAAGGGCTCCTCGGCCAACGGCTTGCCGGCGTGGCGCAGTGCCTCGGCGCCGCCGACGATCTCGGTGATCTCGGTGGTAATGGCGTCCTGCCGGGCCCGGTTCATCACTCGCCTGAGGTTCACGATCAGCTCGTCGGCGTTGTCGCTCGCAGCTTTCATCGCCCGCTGCCGGGCGGCGTGCTCGGACGCCGCTGCGTTCAGCAGCGCGGCGAAGATACGCGCCTCCACATACCGCGGCAGGAGTCGCTCCAGGATCTCCCCCGGACCGGGCTCGAACTCGTACGCCGCCCGCGGGCCTCCGGCCTCCGGTGCTTGCTCGTCCTCGTCGCTCACGACGTCGCGCTCCAGCGGCATGAGCGGGCGGACCACGACCTCCTGGCTCCCCACCGTGATGAAGCGCGTGTAAATGAGCTGCACCATGTCGATGCGCCCGTCGAGGAACGGGTCGCGCACCGCAGCGGCGATGCGACGCGCGTCCTCGTACGAAGGCTGGTCGCTGAAACCCGTGAAGGACGCCTCGACGGGAAAATTTCGGTAGCGGAAGTAGCTCTCTCCCTTGCGCCCAACCACGTAGACCGACGAGTCGCGTCCGATCTCCCGGTGCTCCTCGATCTCGCCCTCGGCGGCGCGCAGCACCGAGGAGTTGTACGCGCCGCAGAGACCCCGGTCGGCGGTGATCACGATGTGGCCGACGCGGCGGATCTCGGGCCGCGGGACGAGGTATGGGCTCTCGACCTCGCCTCCCCCGGCGTCGGCGAGGTCGTGGACGACCTCGGTGATCTGGTCGCTGTAGGGCACGGCAGCCTCGACGCGCGCTTGCGCCCGCACGATGCGGCTGGCGGCGATGAGCTCCATGGCGCGCGTGATCTTCTTGGTGGACTGCACGCTTCGAATGCGTCTCCGGAGGATCCGCTCCTCACCACCGGCCATCGCCTTTACCCCGGTCCCTCGGTCACTCCGTCGCGAGCGTCTTGTCCGACTCGGGCTCGCCCAGGGCCTCGCCTTCGAGGGCGGCGACCGTGGTATCGCCTTCGCCCCCGGTCGGCTGGAACATCGCCTTGAAGTCGTCCACGGCCTGCTTGAGCTGGGTCTCGTCCGGGAGCTCCCCGGTGTCGCGAATCGTGGCGAGCAGTTGGGCGTGACGCGTACTGAAGTAGTCGTGGAGCTCGCTCTCGAAGCGCCGGACGTCCTCGACCGGGATGTCGTCCAGATACCCGGACGTGCCGGCATAGATCGAGATCACCTGGAGCTCGACCGGCAGCGGCGCGTGCAGCGGCTGCTTCAACAGCTCGGTGAGGCGGTAGCCGCGGTCGAGCTGGGCCTGCGAGATGCGGTCCAGCTCGGACCCGAACGTCGCGAACGCCTCGAGGTCGCGGAACTGGGCCAGGTCGATCTTCAGGGTCCCGGCGACGGACTTCATCGCCTTGATCTGCGCGTCGCCACCAACTCGCGACACGGAGATGCCGACGTCGATCGCCGGCCGAACGCCCGCCCTGAAGAGGTCCTCGACCAGATAGATCTGACCGTCGGTGATCGAGATCACATTGGTCGGGATGTAGGCGGAGATGTCGCCCGCCTTCGTCTCGATGATGGGCAAGGCCGTCAGCGAGCCTGCGCCGCGGTCTTCGTTGAGCTTGGCGGCCCGCTCGAGCAGCCGCGAGTGCAGATAGAAGACGTCGCCTGGGTACGCCTCACGCCCGGGGGGCCGGCGGAGCAGCAGCGACAGCTGCCGGTACGACTCGGCCTGCTTGGACAGGTCGTCGTAGACAACGAGCGCCGCCTCGCCGCTGTCCATCCAGTGCTGGCCGAGTGCGCAGCCGGAGTACGGCGCGAGGTACTTGAACACGGCCGGGTCGGCAGCCGGCGCGTTGACCACGACCGTGTAGTCCATCGCGCCGTTTGATTCGAACGTGGCCACCGTCTGCGCGACGGTCGAGCCCTTCTGGCCCACGGCGACGTAGATGCACTTCACGCCGAGGCCGCGCTGGTTGAGGATCGTGTCGACCGCGACGCTCGTCTTCCCCGTCTTGCGGTCGCCGATGATCAGCTCACGCTGGCCGCGGCCGACCGGTGTCATCGCATCGATTGCCTTGATGCCGCTCTGGAGCGGCTCGTGCACCGGGCGGCGAGCCGTGATGCCCGGCGCCTGCACCTCGAGCCGTCGGTGGCTCTCGGTGGTGATCGGGCCCTTGCCGTCGATCGGCTGGCCGAGCGCGTTGACGACCCGCCCCAGCATGACGTCACCGACCGGGACCGACAGGATCCGGCCGGTTTCCTGGACCGTGTCATCCTCCTCGACGGCGTCGGCCTCGCCGAGCACCACGGCGCCGATGGAGTCCTCGTCGAGGTTCAGCGCCAGCCCGAGCGTGCCGCCCTGGAACTCGAGCAGCTCGTTGACAGCAGTCTCGGGCAAACCGGCGACGCGGGCGATCCCGTCGCCGACCTCGAGGACGCGACCGACCTTCGCCTTCTCGATCGTGGGCGTGAAACCGCCGATGTGCTTGCGCAGCGCTTCTGCGATCTGGTCGGCGTTGATGCCGAGCTCGGTCACGACGCGATCCTCTCCTTGAGCTCTTCGAGACGGTGGCGGATCGTGCCGTCGATCACGATGTCACCGACGCGGGCCATCACACCACCGAGAACGGTCGGGTCGACCACCACTTTGACCTCGACCTGCTTGCCGACGGCCTCGCCGAGCGCCCGGGCCAGACGCTCCTGCATCTGATCGTCGAGCGGGACCGCGCTGCGAACTTCGGCGACGTCGCGCTGACGTGCGGCCGCCGAGAGCTCGAGGAAACGGTCCACGATCGCTGGCAGATCACCGGCACGATCGGCGCCGACGACCATGGCCACCAGCCCGACGCTGGTCGGCAGGGCGGCGCCGCCCATGAGCTCTTCGATCACCGCGACGCGCCGTTCGGCGGGCACGGTGCGGTCGCTCAGCGCCATGCGCAGCTGGTCGTTGGCGTCGAACGCACGGGAAAAGCGAAACAGGTCGTTCTCGACCGCCTCGACCCGCCGCTCAGTCCGCGCGACCTCGAAGAAGGCCCGCGCATACGCCTCGACACGGTCCGGTTGCGCCACTGCTCTACCTGCTCCCGTTCCCGCTGCTGCCGACCTGCTCGATGTAACTCTCGACCAGGGCCAGTTGCGTGTCGCGATCCAGGTTGCGCTCGACGATCCTCTCCGCGAGCTCGATCGACAGGTCCGCGACTCGCCGCTGGAGGTCGGCGCCGGCCCGCTCGGCCGCGAGCCGCGCGTCCTCCTGCGCCCGCGCCCGGATCTCAGCCGCCTCGGCCTCGGCCTGGGCCCGGACCTGACGCTTCACCTCGTCGGCGGACTGTCGCGCTTCTTCGAGGATGCGGGTCGCCTCGGTGCGCGCCTCCGCCAGCTGGCGCTGGTACTGCTCGCGCTCGGCCTCGGCCTCTGTGCGCGCCCGCTCGGCGCGCTCGAGGTCCTCGCGGATCCGGTCCTCACGTCGCTTCATCATGTTGCGCACCGGCGGAAGCCCGCGCTTCCACAGCACGAAGAGCAGGATCGCGAATGCCGCGCCGCCCCAGATGATCTCGTTCACCCCGGGCACGAGCGGGTTCGGCGCCTTCTGGCAGTCGTCGATCTTCTTGCCCTCTTCGAGGAGCTTGATGCACTCCGTCTCGGCGTCGCCTGCCGGCTTCGCTTGTGCGACGCCCGGTGACGCAAACACCCCCACGAGGGCGAGCGCGAGGGACGCGATGAGCAGTCGGGTCCGCATCGCTTGCTCCTAGCCGCTGACGATGAACGTCAGCACGAAGCCGAACAGGGCCAGCGCCTCCGTGAAGGCGATGCCGAGGAACATGGTCGTGCGGACCGTGCCGGCGGATTCGGGCTGGCGAGCCATGGCCGTGATGGCGTTGCCGACCACGAGCCCGATGCCGATGCCCGGGCCGATGGCGGCGCCGCCGTACACGATGCCGCGGCCGATCGCCGTCAAGCCCGCCTGGAGCTCACCGGCTGACTGAGCCGCGAGTTGGACGAGATCTAACAAGGGAACCTCCCTAATGGTCGGGGTGCATGGAGCTTCCGACGTACACGCCGGTGAGGATGGTGAAGATGAAGGCCTGGAGGCCGGCGACCAGGATCTCGAAGGCGGTCAGCGCGATCAGCAGGCCGAACGAGAACGGCAGGATGACGACGAGCAGGGTCGTCGAGAAGAGCGACGCGCACAGGATCGCGAACGTCGCCAGGATGAGATGGCCGGCGAGCATGTTGGCGAAGAGCCGGATCGCGAGCGAGAAGGGCCGGACCAGGAAGACCGAGACCAATTCGATCGGCGCGACCAGGACGTAGAGCGGCTTCGGCACCCCCGGCGGGAACAGCTCGTTTCTGAGGTAGCGCAACGGACCCTGCTTCACGACGCCGACGACGTTGAAGATGATCCACACGAGGCCGGCGAGGATCAGGGGGACGGCGAAGCTCGCGTTGCCGGGGAACTGGATGAACGGCACGACCTCGAAGATGTTGGCGAAGAAGATGAAGAAGAACATCGCGGTCAGGAACGGGAGGTACCCCATCCCTTCCGGACCGATGGTCTGCAGGATGATGCCGTCGCGCACGAACTCGAGACTGGACTCGGCGACGTTCTGCACGCCCCTCGGGACGAGCTGAGCCCGCCGGCCGGCGGCGAAGAAGAACGCCAGCGTGAGCAGCACTGCGGCGATGTAGATCAACACCGTCTTGTTGACGGCGTACGGCGTGTCCTGGAAGAAGATGTCCGGCCACCTGGTGAGGTGGCTGATCGGCGGGAAGTCGAGACCGAGAAGCGTCATTTCGCGACTCCGTGGTCGTCGCTGACGGTGCGCTGATCACGCCGCAGGCCGGGCGCGGCGAGCGAAAAGCTGACGGATCGTAGCTCCCAGAACAACAGGCCGAGATGGGTGAGAAACAGCGTGACGCCGAGCACGACCACGTCCGCCCACCCGAACAGGGCGTCGGCGACGAGCATCACGAGGAGGATCGTGATCATGCGGAGCAGGAACCCGCCAAGCGCCACGCCCATGAGCACGTTGGGGCCCCGGCGGTTCGCCCACTCGAGGCTGACGGCGGCAACGAAGAGGTTGAGAACCAGCAAGCCGAGGCCGAGCGCCGCGCTGGCTGCACCGTCGACGCCGCGGGCAAAGCCGGCCACCAGCAGGATGGCCGGGGCGACGAGCAACCCGTGACGGGCGAGGTCGAGTGCGATGCGGCGCTCGACGGGAGGTGTGGTTACCGGCGGCGCCGCGTCCACGGCTTGCCCTCCTCCTCCAACTCCACTTTCGCCTTGTACCGATAGACGGTCCGCAAGCTCACGCCGATGAATCCGAAGACCGCGAGCACGACGGTCAGCACCGGCTGCGTCCCCAACCAGCGGTCGAGCAGCCAGCCGAGGCCGGCGAAGAGCAGCGGCGTCACCGCGAACTCGAAGGCATAGGCCAGCGCGTCGCCGAATGCCGAGTTGAGCATCCGCCGCTCGCTGTTCGTCTCCACGTCCCCCGCTGCGCCCCGATACACCGCCACGTCCGCTCGTTTCAGCGCTTGTGAATACAATCACAATCTAGTTCGACGCCCGCGAGGGCGTCAACTCCGGAGTCTTTCCCCTCTGGGCGGGCGGGGCCAACGCAGGGCCCGGCGGGCTAGGAGGGTTTGGCGAAACGATTGGCGAAACTCCGTCACGGGAGGACCGCCCGACTGCCCTCTCCGTACTGCTTAGTTCGCTCTCGATTGCCAGTCCGATACCTGATTGTCAACGACTTGACCATGCCTGGTGTCGGGTCTCCGAGAAGGTCGTGAGTAACCGACATATCCAACTGTCCATCATTTACTTGCCGAGAGACAGTTCCCGTCACGTCGATCTCGTTACCCCTGGTGCCCCATACCGCCTGGATGATGAGAAGGTCAATAGGCGGCGATTTGCGGCTTTTCAGTCGGATCACCGCGAACGACGGGGCTGGTATCGGAGCCTTAGCCAGCATCCAGATACACGCGCTGACCACGATTGCTACCCAGATGGTCGTGATCCCGATATCCCGAGCCGTCTGACTCTCGACCAAGGCATCCATGCCGTGCGTGGCCACCCAGCCCATCACGCCGAAGAACAGCCCACCGAGCAGCAGCGCGACCGCTCGCCCGAAGAAAGAATCCCGCCAGCCCATGCCCGGAGCCTACGTTTCGCTGATTTTGCCGGGGTAGGTGTCGTACCCCCGTAGGAGAATGGGGGGTAGACAAACAGAAGTTGGCCCCCGGAGTGCACTAACACCCCGAGGGCCGTGGCCAACAGGAGATTGCACCTCCCGTGACCAAGCCGACGGTATACCCGCGCTACGACGCCCAACGGGTGGCGGACCTGCTCGATAGCCCCGAAGTGTGCGGGCTGATTGCAGAGTTGCAAGAAACACGCCAAACGGGGCGTCCCGGGTACGCGGTTCGTTCGATGGTCGGCATGGCACTCGTGAAGTCTCTCCACGCGTTGCCGACGTGGACCCGCACCGTGGCACTTGTGCGCGACCACGCTGGTCTGCGCGACGTTCTCGGTGACGTTCAGAGCCTTTGGGCCTG
>JALZAA010000282.1 GCA_030948625.1 Actinomycetota bacterium | reverse complement strand
GCTCGTCGCCACGCACTCGTGGCTGCCGGTGCACGCGCTCGGCCCCTGGGCGGGCGCCGGGCCGGCCGAGGCGAGCGCGCTGGCCGACGATCTCACCGCATCGGGCGCAGCGGTGCGGGTGGGCGACTGGCTCGTCGACCCGGGCGCGCTGACCGCGCTGCGAGCCTCTGCCGGCGAGCGGGTTCGGGCCCACCACGAGCGCGCACCCCTCGAGCCGGGCGTGGAGATGCCGGCATTGGCGTCGGCGCTGGGCGTCGACCCCGGGCGGCTCCGCGCCGCGCTCGAAGGCGCCGACGACCTGGTCGTCGAGCGGGGGTTCGTGCGGGACAAGGCGCACCGCCCCCTCGTCGCCGAGTCGCCCGAGGCCCGCAAGCTCCTCGACGCCCTGGAGGCGGCGCCGTTCTCGCCGCCGGAGCCGGCGTCCGTCGGCGCCGAGCCGGGGCTGGTCCGGTTGCTGGCCCGCGAGGGTCAGGTCGTCGAGCTCGACGGGGTGGTGTTCGCGGTGACCGCCCTCGACGAAGCCCGCCGTCGGGTGTGGGCGGCGCTGCGCGAGCGGGGCACCGTCACCGTCGCCGAGGTACGAGACCTGCTCGGCTCCACCCGCAAGTACGTGCTGCCGATCCTCAAGCGCCTCGACGCCGAGGGCGTGACCCGCCGCCGCGGCGACGACCGCATCCCCGGCCCCGCAACGGAGCGCGCCTCATGATGCGTGCGCCGGGTGCCTATATGTCCCCCGCCTTACGCATCGGGTGTCAGCCGACGTCGTCGGCGATGAGCAGGCGGCGCTCGGCCTCGGTGAGGCCGCCCCAGATACCGTGCGGCTCGCGGATGCTGAGCGCGTAGTCGAGGCACTCGGCCCGCACCGCGCACTCGGCGCAGATGGCCTTGGCCCGGGTCTCGCGGCCGTCCCGATCGTCCTTCCGCTCCGGATACGTCGGCGGGAAGAACAGCGCCGACTCCGGTCCCCGGCATGCGGCGCGCAGCTGCCAGGTCCTCTCCGCGGTCTGGATCGCCACGGGCTCCCTCCCGGTCGTGCAGGTGGCCCGGCGACGGTATATCCGTCCTCCGCACTCGACAAGGCCCGAAACGCGCAGTCTGTCCGCTTGGCTACCGCTTGGGGACGACTTGGGGACGACTTGGCGGCGACTTGGCGACGTCTTGGCTACGACTCGCGGCGCCGGCGGCGCCCGCGGCGCCCGTCCCCGGCGCGATCGCGGGCCCGGTCGCGGTAATCCCGGGCTCCTCCTTCTTCGGGCTCCACCTCGAGCTCGAGCCCCGAGACTGCGACGACCCGGACCGCGTCGCCGGCTCCGATCGGGGTCGCGCGGTTGGTCCTCGCTCGCCAACGCGCTCCCTGGATGACGACCACGCCGTCAGGCGCGACATCCACCTCGGCCCGGCCTTCCTCGCCGACCATCCCCTCCCGGCCCACGGTCGGGGTGGAGAAGCGCGACCGCACAACCGCCGTCATGGCGCCGAGCATGAACAGCAAGGTGCCGACGATCACGATCAGCAGCACCCACCACGGCGGGTTGAGCCGCGCCGACCCGCCGTACAGGGTGAGCGACCCGGCCACCAGCGACGCGCTGCCGATGAAGGTCCACGCGCCGAGGCCACCCGCCTGCACGTCGACGGCCAAGCCGAACACCCCCAGTATCAAGAGCCCGACGGCCCACCATTCCACCGGCAGGTGGGAGAAGCCGACCATCGCGCCGATGAAGGCGACCGCCCCCGCGAGACCCGCCAGGCCGATCCCGCACGTGTAGAACTCGAACACCATCAGGGCCAGCCCGGCGACGAACAGGAGGTATGCGATCGACGGGCTGATCAGGGTGTGCAGCACCTGGTTACCGATGTCGAGCCGGTCGAAGCGCACCTCCTGGTTGGGCTGCCGCCGACGATCCAGCCCTTTGCCGACGACCTTGGCCGTCGACAGCAGCTTCGGACCCGCGGCGGTCGGCACCGCCCGCCCGTCGAGCGACACGATGAGCTCCCCGACCGTGGGCTCCACACTGTTGACGGCGCCGGCCCGGTGGGCGGTGTCGGCGGAGAGGTTCTCGGTCGCGAGCCGGCGCGCGCCGACGGGATCGCGTCCCCACCGCTCCGCCAGCCTCCCGAGCTGCCCGGTGACGGCGCGGCGGTTCGTCGCCCCGGGCTCGTCCAACCGGACGGGGTCCGCGGGGCCGATGCTCGACCCCGAGGACACCGAGGTGATCGGGGCCGCCTCTGCGAGCAGCGCGGCCGCGCCCTTGGCCTTCCCCCCCGACGGTCCCACCCAGACCACCACCGGCACGCGGGACGCCTGCACGTCACGCAACAACGGCTGCACGTCGACGTCGACGGAGCCTCCCGAGTCGAGCTGGAGCACGATCATCGTCGAGCGCCGGCTGTTGGCCCTGGCAATGGAGTCGCGCACGAGCGACGCGGTCGGCGGGTCGAGGAGCCCGTCGACCTTCACGACGTCGATGCCGTTGAGTCGGGGATTCGCCTGCTTCGGGGCGCCGTCCGCGCCCGCGGCTTCGGCGGCCGTCATCAGCAGCGCCGCGATCGCAAGGCAGGCGATCGCAGCGAGCCGTCGTAGTCGGCGAGGAGAGGGGGCGCGCAGCGCGGCTTCTAGTCTGGTCATCGACATGGACCTGGCGAGCTTCTGCTCCCCTCGCGTCTTGATCGTGGCGGGCAAGGGTGGGGTCGGCAAAACGACGGTGACCGCGACCCTTGCGACTGCGGCTGCCGGCGCGGGTCTGAGCGTGCTGATCGTCGAGGTCGAGGGCAAATCGGGGCTCGCGGCCTGCTTCGGGAAGCCCCCCCTCGGCTACGAGGAGACCGAGCTCGCGCCGGGCATCCGCGGCCGGACTCTCACGCCCGACGAGGCGCTGCTCGACTATCTCCATTCGCACGGGATGCGGCGCATCTCGAGGCGCCTGGTGCGGTCCGGGGCGCTCGAGGTGGTGTCCTCGGCCGTCCCGGGGATGAAAGACATCCTCGTGCTGGGGAAGGTGAAGTCACTCGAGGTCGGCCGCGCCGCCGACCTCATCCTCATCGACGCCCCTGCGGCCGGCCACGCGGTCAGCTTCCTCATGTCGCCCCGCGGCCTCGGCGACGCCGTCCGGGTCGGGCCGATCAGCAAGCAGTCGACCGAGGTCATCGACATGCTCTCCGACCCGGCGCGCTGCCAGGTCCTGCTGGTCACGATCCCCGAGGAGACGCCGGTCAACGAGCTCGTCGACACGGCGTTCGCGCTCGAGGACCGCATCGGCATCCAGCTCGGGCCGGTGATCGTGAACGGATGCTTCCCCGACTTCGGTTCGCCGGTGACCGCCGACGACGTCGAGCACCTCGCCGACGAGCTGGGGGTGTTCGTCTCGCCACGGGAGGCCCTCGACCTCGCCGCCGCCGCCGACTTCCGGCACGACCGGCACGCTGTCCAACAGGAGCAGGCCGACCGGCTCGCCGCCCGGCTGCCGCTGCCGCAGATCCGACTGCCGTTCGTCTTCACCGCCGACATCGGCCCCGCCGAGATCGAGGTGCTCGCGGCCGCGATCGAGCGCGAGGTCGGGGCGCTTCCCGCCGCGGCGTCCGTGCCGTGAGCGACCCGCTGTCGTTCGACGACGTCGTCGGGCACCGGCACATCGTCGTGTGCTGCGGTACGGGTGGCGTCGGCAAGACCACCGTGGCCGCGGTGCTGGCGGTCGAAGGCGCTCGGCGCGGTCGCAACGCCGTCGTCGTCACGATCGACCCGGCCAAGAGGCTCGCGAACACGCTCGGGCTCGAGTCGCTGTCGGACACGCCACGCGAGATCGGACGCGAGCGCTGGGATCCGGAGGGCGCGGTGCCGCCCGGCGGGCGGCTGTCGGCGCTCATGCTCGACACCAAGTCGACGTTCGACCATCTCGTGGTCAAGCACGCCGCCGACGACGAACAGGCGCAGCGGATTCTCGCCAACACGTTCTACCGGAACGTGTCGACCGCGCTGTCCGGCACGCAGGAGTACATGGCGATGGAGAAGCTGCACGAGCTGCACGAGGAGGGCGGCTACGACCTGATCGTCGTCGACACGCCCCCGACGCGCCACGCGCTCGACTTCCTCGACGCGCCCCGACGGCTCACCCAGCTGCTCGACAACCGGATCTTCCGCCTCCTGATGATGCCGACCCGCGCCTACCTCAAAGTGGTCGGCGCGGGCGTGCAGGCGTTCCTGCGCACCGTGTCGGGGGTTGTCGGAACGAGTGTGATCAACGACGTCGTGGCCTTCTTCCGGGCGTTCGAGGGCATGGAGGAAGGCTTCCGCGACCGCGCGACCGAGGTGCTGGCCTTGCTCGGCGACCCTTCGAGCAGCTTCGTGCTCGTGACCTCGCCGCGGCGTGACGCCGTCGAGGAGGCGACGTACTTCGCCGAGCGGCTGTCGGAGAGCGACATCCCCGTCGAGGGCCTCGTCGTGAACCGCGTGCACCCGAGGTTCGGCCACGAACGCGTCGAGGGTTTACGAGCGCGCGCAGAAACGCTGCGTCTGATGCGTGCCGATGCCGGGCCCGCCACTGGGGACGGTGCGGCGTCGGCGGAGCGACTGTCGACCCTGTACGCCAACCTGGCCGACTTCCGCCAGGTCGCCGAGCGGGAGCGACATCACGTCGCGGGCGTGAAGGCCCGTGCCGGACGGGCCGCGGTCGCGTACGTCCCGTACCTTTCCCGCGACGTGTACGACTTCGACGCCCTTTCCGAGGTGGGCCGCCACCTGTTCGACGGCGGGACCGAACGGGTCGGCGCCGCGCCCGGTTAGCCCTCCCGGTCCGGGCCCGGACCGTTGGACGTCACGCGTGAGCGTGGAGCCGGGGGCGGCGCTTGCGAAGCGCTCGCGCCCGTGACACCGAAGGCGTGGACGTGACCGTCCACTGCGCCGACGTAGATGCGTCCCCCGCTCACCGTCGGCGTGTTGAACTTGGCGCCCTGCCCGATCGGCCAGGCGCCGCGCAGCGTGAGGACACCATTCACCGGGGTGGGGTCGTAGGCGCGCAGCTCGGCGCCGGCGCCGGAGCCGTCCGCGAAGAAGACGATCCATGCCAGCGCGGTACCGGATGTTCCCCCGTTCGAGGTGATGATGGCAGAACTGCTCCCGTACCCGAAGTTGTCACTGGATTGGCCAGTGACGGTGAGCGTCGGCTGGCCGCCACTCTTCTCGACCCCGTACGACGTGAGCCTACCTTCGAACCCATTTGGGAACTTCGGGTACGGGAGGTAGATGCTCCCGCCCTCGCCCGGCCACATCGCGGGCGTCGCCCAGACGCCCGTAGCGTTCGGTAATTGGAACTTGCTCACGAGGTTGTCGTCGGGAGCTCCCGATCCGTCGACGCACGAGCCGGGCGAGCCCTGCTGGAAACCGCCGAGATCGTCGCGGTTCAGCAGGTAGATCGGCCCCTCCTTGCCCACGACCATCAGGAGGTGCGGATGCGCGGCCGTGCCGAAGCTGTCGGGCAAGGCCAAGGGCGCCCCCGAGCCGATATCCAGGTCCTCGTCGCTGAGCTGTTGCGCGTTGCAAGGAGAGAAGAAGTCCTTGGCCTGCAGCGACCCATCCGGCTGCACCTTCAGGCGGATGACGGATTCGCCAAGAGTGGGCGGAGGCGTCGCACCCGGCAGGGGCGCCGGCGGGACAACGCCGTTGCCGCTGACCAGCAGGATCTCACCATTCTTGTCGGAGACCAGGCGGCCGCCTGCATGCCAGATCCCCCCCGCCGGGCTCGCGTTGACCGCCGGCGGCACGGCCTCGTCCGTCCACATCGTGCTGATCGAGCCCGTGCCCGCGTTCACGCCGACGACCCAGCCCCGATAGCTCGGGATGTCGCAGTGACCGCCGAAGGCGGCGTACACGACCCCGTTCATCAGCAGCAGGCCCGGACGTTGCAGGTGCATGGTGGCATCGAAGCTTGCCCCCGCCCCGGGAGGAAGGTTCGGAACGTTCGCCGCGAACCCTTCGATCTTCCTTGGGAACCCCGCCTTCTCGGCGCCACTGTTCGTCAGGTCAAGCGCGTGCGCGTACCACGCCGCCGGGCCCGACGTGCCGGCCTCGTACCTCTTGGAGAACAGGTAGGCGGTATGCGTCACCGGATCGATGGCCGGCGTCGAGGTGACCCCGACCGCCGGGAACAGATCGGTACAGCCCAGATCACCGGAGCTCCACGGCGCGCCGAGATCGTCCCGATGCCACTGCTCCTGGCCGGTGACGGCGTCGAATCCATAGATGTTGTTGGTCTCGGTCGCGACGAGAAGCGTGCCGTTCGGTGTCGCGCCAGGATCGACGAGCGGCTGTGCGTATACCTGCCCGTCGACAGCCGAGGACCACAGCTCTCCGAACGAGCAGTCGCCGCCGGCCGAGGGGTTGAGACCGGGTTGATCCGGATACCAGCCCGTCCGCAACGGGTCGTTCCCCGGCACGGCAGACCCGGAGGGCGCGCTGCACGGGAGGCCCAACGGTGGCGGCGGCGGTGGAGGGGGCGGAAAGCACGCGGCTGCCAGGCCTGCAACGGCAAGGAGCGCGAACACGCCACGTCTGCTGATCACGAGAAAACCTGCCGCATGCCCACCCGGCCCCGAAGCACCGTGCCGCAGCCTAGGTGAGTGCCAGATAGGTTGCTGGGTCATGAAGGTTCTCGTCGCCGCCGAAGCGCGCTGGGTGCGCGAGCAGATACGCGCCGCTCTGGTGGCCCCGGGCCAGGAAGTCATCGAGGTGACGCGAGGCCAGGACGTGCGCGCCGCCGTTGCCGAGCAGGAACCCGACCTCGTGATCCTCGACCTCTTCATCGGCAACATGGGAGGCATCGCGGTCGCGATCGACCTCCACCTCGAGGAGTCGGCAGGCCGGTTGCCGCACGTACCGATCCTGTTGCTGCTCGACCGCGAAGCCGATCGCTTCCTCGCCAAGCGCGCGGGGGTCGAGGCCGAGCTCGTGAAGCCCGTCGACCCCGGCACGATGCGCCGAACCGTCCGGCGTCTGGTCGGCACCGAGACCGCCGCGGCCGCGGCGCGCCCGGGGCAACGGTCGGAGCCATCGGAGGGCGCCGACCTAGAATGACCGCTCTTCGGGATGTGGCGCAGTTTGGTTAGCGCGCAGCGTTCGGGACGCTGAGGCCGCGGGTTCAAATCCCGCCATCCCGACCAGTCCACCTCTCGGGGGTCGTCACGGCGGGTGTCAACGTTTCGCCCCTTCATCGGCTGGGGCAACGGCACGCTGCTGTTCGTGACGTTCGCCGCCATCGGGATCGGCTTCAACCTGATCCTCGACGTGGTGATGCGTCGTTTCGTGAGCCCCGAGGTGCGGGGTCGTTGCGGCCCGACGGCCGCGGTGACGGTGCAAGTGCTCGCCACCATCTACGCGGTCCTCGTCGCGTTCGTGATCGTCACGGAGTACAGCCAGCTGCGGGCGGCAAACGATCAGGTCTCGGCCAAGGCCGCCGCCCTGACCGCGATGACCGAGAACAGCCGCGTGTTCCCGGAGGCCGAGGGCGCACGGTTGCGCACGTCGGTCGACCGGTACGCGCAGGCGCTCGTGGACGACGCGTTCCCTGCGCTCGCGCGCACCGGCAATCCGGAGCCTGTCGCCGATCAAAGGCTCGAGAGCATGTTCCGAGCCCTCCGGGACGTCCATCCGGCCACGCCCGAAGAGACCGCTGCGTACTCGGAGACCCTCAACCGGCTCGACGAGGTGGCCGAGACCAAGGCCCGGATCGTGAACTCGTCCGGTGAGACGGTCCCGTGGCCGCTCGTCGTGCTGCTCGCCATCATGGGGATGACGGTGCTGGTCGTCAGCACGGTGCTCGACACGCGGCATCGGCGCGGGCACCTGCTGATCTTGTCGGCGTTGGCCCTGCTCGTGTCGCTGACCCTGGCGCTGGTCGTGAGCCTGAACTTCCCGTTCGACGGGATCCTGCCGATCAGCGACTCACCGATCGTCCGATTCCTCGAGTTCCCAACGGCGCGCTAGAGCTACCTGCCGGCGAACTGCACCGCACCGCTACGGCCCCGGAGGGCCTGGATCAACTGCGTCTTGTTCATCTTCGACCGCCCCGGGATGCCGCGGCGTTTCGCCTCCGCCCTGAGCTCTTCGAGCGTGCGCTGCTCGTACGGCCGTGATGCTCGCCCGGTCGCCCCAGCCGGCGCCGTGGGCTCGCGATCGTCCACCTGCATCGACTGGTTGGCACGCACAGCCGCGCCACGGAACCGGCGGAAGGACACGCGGGCGGACAGGAAGTTGGCGATACCGGCGATGACCACGGCGATGACCACGAAGACAGCCACTGCCCCCAGGCCGACGGCGAACACGAGCAACCAATCGACCACGTTGTCCGCCCTGAACTGGGCGAAACCAACCTGGTGCATGAGGCTCTCGACCGCCGAGGTCATCGCCTTCGCCAGCAGCCAGGGAATGAAGGCAAGCATGAACGAGACTAGGAAGAGCCCGACCAGCACGGCAGCCACCATTTGCGTGACCGCCTTCAGGTCGAACGCGCTGCGCGGCCCGATGACCTGCGCGGCAGAGAGCTCGCCGGTGACCCGCTCGACTGCCTTCCCGCGCTGGTTGTTTGTTTCCATCGCCATGACGACCACCTGCCCTTCTCGGCGAAAAGCCTAGGTGACGCCAGGCAGATCTTGCGCGATCACCCGCGAGCGAGGAGCTCCGCTATCTGCACCGAGTTGAGCGCGGCGCCCTTGCGAAGGTTGTCGCCGGTGACCCAGATGTTCACTGAGCCCGGCTCGGACGGGTCCTCGCGCACGCGTCCCACGAGGACGGGGTCGACGCCGGCTGATTCGAGCGGCGTGGGGTACCCGTCGCCGTCGTCGACGAGCTGCACACCGGGCGCGTCCGACAGCAACTCCACCGCCTCGGCTTTCGTCATGGGCCTCGAGAAACGGATGTTGGCTGCATGCGCATGGCCGACGTACACCGGCACGCGGACGCACGTCATGCTCACCGTCATGCGCTCCGCATGAAGGATCTTCCGGCTCTCGTGGAGGAGCTTCCACTCTTCCGACGTGTATCCCTGTTCGCGGACCGACCCCGCCAGCGGGATGACATTGCCGGCGATCGGCCGGTCCCACACCTCTCCTGGTGCAATCACGCCGTCAAGCGCGCCGGCGCGCCGGAACACGTCGGCCTGTCCGTCACCCTTCGTCCACTGCTCGTCGAGCTCGCGCAGCCCGGGCTGGCCCGCGCCCGACACCGACTGGTACGTGGCCGTGACGACGCGCTCGATGCCGGCCGCCCGGTGTAACGGCGCCAGCGCCATCACCAACACCGCGGTCGTGCAATTCGGCGAGGCCGCGATGCCCTTGGGCATGCGCCGGAGATCGTCGGGGTTGATCTCGGGCACCACGAGCGGCACGTCCGGGTCCATCCGGAACGCGGCCGAGTTGTCGACGACTTTGGCCCCCGCGGCCGCCGCGACCGGCGCCCACAGCTCGGCCAGTGGATCGTCGACGTCGACGATCACGAGGTCGAGACCGTCGAAGCAACCGTCGCACAGCACCTCGCACACGACGTCGCGCCCGGCGAACGGCAGCCTGCGGCCCTCCGACCGCGGCGACGCGTATGCGCGCAGGTCGTCCACGGGGAACTCGCGCTCCTCGAGCGTACGCAGCATCTCGCCGCCGACGACGCCGGTCGCGCCGACGACTCCGACGTTCACGATGCGGCTCCGCCTGCGCCGTCCTGATCGAGCTCGAAGGCCTTGTGTAGCGCGCGCACCGCCCGCTCCACGTCGCGCTCCTGCACCACGCACGAGATCCGGATCGACGACGTGGAGATCATCTCGATGTTGACCTGCTCGCCGGCGAGCGTCTCGAACATCTTCGCCGCGACGCCCGGGTTCGTCCGCATCCCCGCGCCGACGAGCGACACACGACCGATGCCGGGATCGTTGCTGAAGCCGCTGGCGTCGGTCTCCTTCGTGACCTTCTGCATGACCGACAGCGTGCGCGCCAGCTCCTCGCTCGGGACTGTGAAGGAGATGTCCGTGTGGCCGGCGGTCGAGACGTTCTGGACGATCAGGTCGACGTTCACGTCGTCCTCGGCCAACGCCCGGAAGACGGTGGCGGCGATCCCGGGACGGTCCGGCACCTGCTCGATCGTGACCTTCGCTTCCGTCGTGTCGTACGTGACGGCCGAGATGATCGCCTGTTCCATCGTGGGGTCTTCCTCTCGTACCCACGTCCCCGGCTCCCAGCTGAAGCTCGAGCGGACGTGGACCGGCACCCCATAGTTGCGCGCGAACTCCACCGAGCGCAGCGCGAGCACCTCGCTGCCGCTCGCGGCCATCTCGAGCGCCTCCTCGTAGGCGAGCCGGGGCAGGCGGCGCGCGTCCGGCACGACCCGCGGGTCGGCGCTGTAGACGCCGGCCACATCGGTGTAGATCTCGCATGCCCGGGCGCCGAGGACGGCCGCGAGCGCGACCGCGGTGGTGTCGGACCCCCCGCGGCCCAGCGTCGTGACATCACGCGCCGTCGACACGCCCTGGAACCCGGCGACGATCGCGACCTCGCCGTCGGCGATTGCCTCGCGGATGCGGTCGGCTCGGACCTCGACGATCTTCGCCTTGCGGTGCACGGTGTCGGTGACGATGCCGGCCTGCGAGCCCGTGAACGACACCGCCGGCCGCCCGTGGTCGAGGATCGCCATGCACAGCAGCGACATGGAGATGCGCTCGCCCGCCGTGAGCAGCATGTCCATCTCGCGTGCGGAAGGCGCGTTCGAGACGTCGTGGGCCAGTCGCTCGAGGTCGTCGGTCGTCCTGCCCATTGCCGACACGACGACCACGACGTCGTCGCCCTGGGCGCGCGTCCGGACAATGTGCTCGGCGACGGCCTTGATGCGGTCGGCGTCGGCGACGGACGTGCCGCCGAACTTCTGCACGAGGAGGCCCACGGAGTGCTCCATTCTGGTCGCCGTCGCAGGCTCCGGCTCCTGCGGTGACGGTCGGCAACGCCGCCGTCCCCGCGAACGGTACAACTGGCGTTCGCTCGGCCGAGTGCCAATTGGCTCGGCCGACTCGTAGACTCCCGAGCCGTGTCGAAGCAGTCGAAGCGCGATCGCCAGCGCCTGAACCGCGAGTCGCGCCGGCAATCCGAGCTCGCCGCGACCAAGCGCCGCAAGCAGATGCGGACCGGGCGCAACATCGCCATCTTGGTCGTCCC
>JALZAA010000276.1 GCA_030948625.1 Actinomycetota bacterium | reverse complement strand
CGGACGACCTGACCGCCGCGGGTGAGCTCGGCCACCTCGACCGTCCCGCGAGCGATCAGCACGTCGACGCGTCGTCCTTCCCGCGTCGCCACGATCTCGAAGCCGCGAACCTCGTTTCCGGTATCGACGAGGATCTCGACCCGGTCCCCCTTCACTGCCAGTGAGGTTAGAGCGTCAGTGGGGGACGAGGCCGCCGTCGGCGATCAGCACCTGGCCCGTGACGAAGCTTGCAGCGTCAGAGGCCAGGAAGAGCGCCGGACCCACCATCTCGTCGGGGTGGGCGGCTCGGCGCTGGAGACTCGCGTTGGCCATCTGCTCCTGAGCCTCAGGCGTGTTCTTGCGCATCATGTCGGTGTCGACGGAGCCGGGCGCCAACGCGTTCACCCGCACGCCGAGCGGCGCGAACTCGGCCGCCATCGAACGCGTGAAGGAGTAGAGGGCGGCCTTGGTCGCGGCATAGGTAGCCAGAAACGGCGCGTGCAGGAACGCTCCGGCAGAGATGACGTTGATGACGGCAGCCGACGGGCTGTCTTGCAAGTAGGGGAGCGCTTCCTGCACGAGGAAGACGGGGCCCCGCAGGTTCACGTCCATCGACTTGGCGTAGGCCTCGGGCGTGAAGTGGCCGAGGTCCTCGCGCAGTGGGGTGGCGGCGTTGTTCACGACGATGTCGAGGCGCCCGAGCTCGGCCACGGTGCGTTCGACGAGCGAACGGAGCGCGTCGAGGTCGCCGAGATGCGTGGGGACACCGATCGCCTCGCCCCCCGAGGCGCGCAGAGCCTGCTCTGTCTCCGTACACGCCTCGGGCTTGCGGCTCGCGACGGCGACACGGGCGCCGGCCGCGACGAAGCCCTCCGCGATCGCACGGCCGATGCCCTTGGTGCCGCCGGTGACGATCGCCACCCGCCCGGTCAGGTCGAACAGCGTCTCGAGCTGGTTTCGGTTCACCCCGGGACTGTCGCGCTGGTGAACGCGCCCGTGCCGGGGGGGTGGCTGTCCGGTTCGTCCGAAGAGTACGGTTTCGGCCCATGAGAGCCCGCGGGCGTCGGCTGATGGTGGCGGTGATCTGCTCGGCGACGGCGCTCGCCGGCCTCGGTCCCGGCGCCGCCCACGGTGCGCCGCCGTCGGTGGCGGATCCGGTGGTCGAGGGGCCGATCGGGCAGGCCGGCCTCTGGGGCCATCCGTGGAACGACCAGTTCTTCGAGGTCGGATCGATCGGCTACAGAGAAGAGGAGTACTTCGTTTCCGGCACCGCGAAGACGTACGCCTCGACGCCGACCCTGGCTCCGTACAAGACGAGGATCCTCGTCTACCGGCCGACGGATCCGCGCCGGTTCAACGGCACGACGATCGTCGAGTGGGACAACGTCACCGCGCAGAACGCCGAGGAGCCCGTGTGGACGTGGCTGCATCCCATGGTGTTCCGCGAGGGCTACGCGTATGTGTTCGTGTCGGCGCAGGCGGCTGCGATCTGCTGCGGGCCACGCTCGCACAAGGTGTGGGACCCGGTTCGCTACGGCGGCCTGTCCCATCCGGGCGACGACTACTCCTTCGACATCTACTCGCAGGTCGTCGAGGCCGTCCGCAAACCGGGTCTCGACCCGATGGGCGGGCTGAAGACGAAGCGGGTGCTCGGCGTGGGCAACTCCCAGTCCGCGAGCCGTCTCCATACCTACGTCAACACGGTGCAGCGAGACGCCGGCGTCGTCGACGCCTTCCTGCTCGACGCGGGAGGAAGCAAGACGTTCGGGGCCGAACCCTCCGTCCCCGTTATACAACTGCTCAGTGAGGACGGACTGTCGCCGGCGGCGCCCAACGTCTCCGTGAACTACCGGCTCTGGGAGGTGCCTGCCGCCTCTCACAACGACGCCGACACCGGCGCCCACGACGCGACGAACTCGCGCACGACGACGCACGCGCCGAAGCAGCCGTACGCGGCCGAGGAGGAGATCCACCGGCACTCGCACTACGGCGAGGAAGGCGTGTCGACGCACGCCACGTGCTCGCCGGTGCTCCTGCAGGGTGGGAACGAGTACCCGCGGCGCTACGCGGTGCGCGCCGCCGTGCATCATCTGGACAACTGGGTGAAGCGGGGAACCCCCGCCCCGATGCCGCCGCGCGCCGAGTTCGACCAGCTGGGCCTGCCCGCGCGGGATCAGCACGGCTACGCGCTCGGCGGTCTTCGGCTTCCGCCGCTCGACGTCCCGGTCGCGACGTACGCCGCCACGACATGTGGGCTCTTCGGCGCCACCGTCGCCTTCGACCCGGTGACGCTCTCCGGGCTCTATCCGAGCCACGAGGACTACGTGACCACGATGCAGGCAGCTACGGATCGGACGGTCGCCGCCGGCTTCCTGCTTCCGAACGACGCCGAAGAGCTCAGGACGTTGGCGCGGGCGTCCTCGATCGGCACGCCGCAATAGGGGCTACAAGGCCCGGCTACTGCGTACGGGCCGTGGATTCCTCGGGCTCGTTGGCGACGTGTCCTGCTTCACGCTGCTCAGCCTCGCTCATCTGGTCTTCGATGTGGAGGAGGTTCTCGCCCGTATCGGCGTCGAAGTAGTACACGCGGTTGATGTCGATCCAGAACTCGGCGTCGTCGCCCTCGGCGACCTCGGAGGCGGGATCGATGCGTGCCACCGTCTGCTCCTCCTCCTCTTCGCGAACTCCCGCCTCCCGGAGCTCACTGGCGATCTCACGCAGGCCGGTCGACGCGCCTTCCCGAGCCCCCTGTCTCGTCACCTTGAAGTACACGAAGAGCTCAGAGCCCAGCCACTCCAATCGGTCCACCCTGGCGGTGAAGCGGATGCCTTCGGCGCGCTGTGCCCGGCCGACGAGCGCGATGTCCTCGAAGTGTTCGGGTCGGATACCCGCGGTGACGCGGCGCGACTCGAGGACGCGTGCGCGCGGGCGGATGTGCTCGGGCAAGTCGTACTCGACCATCGGGAGACGCACGCGGCCGTTCTCGACCCTGGCGGGGAAGAAGTTCATGGCCGGGGAGCCGATGAAACCGGCGACGAAGATGTTCGACGGAGACAGGTAGAGCTCCTTCGGGGTCGCGACCTGCTGGAGCACGCCCCTGCGGAGAACGGCGACCCGGTCGCCCAGGGTCATCGCCTCCACCTGGTCGTGCGTGACGTAGACCATCGTGGCCTGCAGCCGCCGCTGGAGGTCGGCGAGCTCGCCGCGCACTTGAAGCCGTAGCTTGGCGTCGAGGTTGGAGAGTGGCTCGTCGAGCAGGAACGCGGCCGGATCCCGGACGATGGCGCGCCCCATCGCAACCCGTTGGCGCTGACCGCCGGAGAGCTGTGCCGGCTTGCGGTCGAGGAGATCTTCGATCTCGAGCGTCTTGGCAGCGCGGTCGATCCGTTCCTTCCTCTCCTCCTTTGTTGTTTTTCGGAGCTTCAGCGGGAATTCCATGTTCTCGCGCACGGTGAGGTGCGGGTAGAGCGCGTAGTCCTGGAACACCATCGCGAGGTTGCGGTCGCGCGGCGCCTTGGTGGTGACGTCTTGGTCGTGAATGCGGATTGCGCCCGCGGTGATGTCTTCGAGGCCGACGATCATGCGCAGCAGGGTTGACTTCCCTGAGCCCGACGGGCCGACGATGATCATGAACTCCCCGTCTTTGATCTCGAGGCTGATCCGATCCACGGCAACGGTCCCGTCGGGGAACCGGCGCGTGACGCTCTCGAGCTGGATGTCGGCCATGGCTCTACCCCTTCACGGCTCCGGATGTGAGTCCCGACACGATGCGTCTCTGGAAGATGAGGACCGCGACGACCACGGGGACGGTGATGACCACGGCGGCCGCCGCGATCTGTCCCGTGGGCTGCTGGAACTGCGAGTTGCCCTGGAAGAAGGCGATCGCCGCCGGGACGGTCCGCGCCCTGTCGGTCGAGGTCAGCGAGATTGCGAACAGGAAGTCGTTCCAGGCGAAGATGAAGGCGAGGATGGCGGCCGTGAACATGCCCGGCGCGGCGAGCGGCACGATGACGCGCCGGAACGCCTGGAACGG
>JALZAA010000269.1 GCA_030948625.1 Actinomycetota bacterium | reverse complement strand
GGGCGGTGCGGCATCAAGGTCGGTTCGACGTCGCCGCCTACGATCGCGCTGCGGGCCGCTAGCTCAGTTGGCAGAGCAACGGACTTTTAATCCGATGGTCCGGGGTTCGATTCCCCGGCGGCCCACCGTCGCATCGCAGCTCACATGCGGCCCGCGCTCAGTCGTGCTCACCGAGCCAGCGATATCCGATGCCGGGCTCCGTGACGATGAGCCGAGGACGCGCGGCATCGTCGCCGAGCTTGCGGCGGAGGTTCACCATCGTGACCCGCAATCGCACGCGCTGCTCGTCCTCATGCGTTCCCCAGACCGCATCGAGGAGCTCCTCGCGAGTCAACAGGCGACCGGGGCTGGAGACCAGTACCTCGAGAAGCCGGAACTCGAGTGGGGTGACCGACACCGGTTCACCGTCCCGTGTGACCTGGCGTAGGGCGAGATCCACTGTGAGCGGACCGGCGGTGACCGCTGCGATGGCTGATGTCCGGTCTGCGGCACGCCGCAGATGGGCGCGGGAGCGAGCGAGGAGCTCCTCGGGCTCGAACGGCTTGACCACGTAGTCGTCGGCTCCCGCATTCAGAGCGCCGACCTTGTCGTCCAGCTGATCGCGGACGGTCAGCACGACCACGGGAACCTGCGAGAACAATCGCAACTGCTCGAGGACCTTGATCCCGTCGATCCCCGGGAGCTTGAGGTCGAGGACCACGAGATCGGGATGGTCGTCTGAGAACGCGGCGAGGGCATCCTCGCCGGTCGACGCTTCGACGATGTCGAAGTCCTGTACGACGAACGTGGCTCGGAGGGCACGTCGAAGGCGGGTGTCGTCCTCGACCAAGAGAACTCTCGTCATGTCAGCCATCGCGGCTCGTCATCGGCACGGCTACGACGAAGGTTGCTCCACCGCCGGGTGTCTCGTCACACCAGACTCTGCCGGCGTTGGCCTCGACCAGGGTGCGCGTGATCGCGAGTCCCAGCCCCATCCCGCGGCGGTTGTCGCTCGAGAGGCGGACGAACTCCTCGAACACCCGCTCGCGCTCCTCGACCGGAATGCCAGGGCCGTGATCGACCACCTTGAGCTGTACGAGGGAGTCCTCGCGCACTGCTCCGAGGAGCACTGGAGAACCGTTCGGGCTGTGCTGCACTGCGTTCTCCAGCAGGTTCACGAGGACCTCCTCGAGCATGGCCGGGTCGACGTCGAGTGGAGGGAGCTCGGCGGGCACTTCGAGACAGAGTGCGTGGAAGTTGGTCGTCCGCTCGACGCGCGTAGCCGCGGCCGTCGCGAGCTCGACGGGAGCGACCGGGATGCGTCGGGGAGTCACGCTCTCCGCTCGGATGCGAGTGAGCTCGAGCACCTTCTTCACGAGCAGGCTGAGCTCAGAGGACTCATCGTGCGCAGTCTCGAGCAACTCACGACGCTCCTCGGCACCGAGTGCGGCGTTGTCCACCAGGAGAGCCGCCGTCGCAGCCTTGATCGTCGCCAACGGTGTCTGGAGATCGTGCGTGATCGCGGTCAAGAAACCGGCGCGCGACCGGGCGAGGTCGGCCTGCAACTGGCTCTCGTTCGCTTCGTTCTGCAGCCGACCCCGGTCGAGCGCGAGGGCGAGCGCGGCGCCGAGCGCGTCGATGGTCGCCCGCTCGTCGTCGGCGAGCCTGCGTCTGGTCACGATCGTCATCTGGAGGTCGCCGAAGTCGATCCTCTGCGACCTCGGCCCATCGCGGTGCCCCGCGTCGACCCGATCCCCAGCGGTCGCGACGACGTCGCCGACCCTGAGGGCACAGGTGCGAAGCCCGAACATGGCAAGGATCTCCCGGGCCAGCTCGTCCAGGACATCGGAAAGCGGCGCGTCGCTGAGTAGCCGATCGGTCAGTGCGAGTCGCAGCCGTGCTTCACCCGCGCCGCGCTCCGAACGACGGCGCAGCGCGTCGAGACGCGCCACCACGACGCTCACGCAAACTGCAGCCACGATGAACGCGACGAGAACGAGCGCATCCTCGACGTCGCGCACCTCGAGCTTCCCGGTAGGCGGAATGAAGTAGAAGAGCAGCACCAGGAATCCCGACACCGCTGCGGCGAGGCCCGCCGCGTAGCCGAGCAGGGCGGCGAAGATGATCACGAAGAAGAGCGCGACCTCGGCGAAGTTCCGGCTGGCTCCCGACAGCAGGAGAATGCTCGTGGCGGCCGCCACCAACGCTGCACCGGCGGCCGCTCGCACAGCGTGGCGTGCCGCCCACGGGAGGCTCGACGTCCACCTGCTCATGGTCGGCCCCGATTGTCGCGGCAACCAGCAGCCCGGCGTCGAAATGCGACCTGACTGGCAGTCAGAGAGATGTAAGGAACATGCGCCAAGCCGTTCGCAATCGGCGCACGTTGCCGTAACACCGGCTTTTTAGGTTGGCTCTCGAGCAAGCGGCCCTCGAGCACGAGGACGGCGGCATGAATCGCAACGGCGACGCACTGCTGACTGCATCAGAACTGGCCCACTTGATGGGGCTTCGCGACCCGCAACAGGTGCTCGACCTTCGCCAGACGTCCGTCCGTTTCCCGGAGCCGGTGGGCCGCGTCAATCGGTCCTTTGTGTGGTCCTGGTCGGAAGTCGAAGCGTGGGCCAGGGTTCAGGCCGGGTTGATCGTCGGCGGGCTCGGCGGGGCGCTTGCTGCGTTCATCGAGCGACTGTCGTGGAGTACCCCGGCGTTGAGCCCGTCGTATCAGCGATGAGAGAGGGATTACATGAAGCTCGTGACCGCAGTCATCAAGCCACACCAGTTGGAAGCCGTGACCGAGGCGCTTCATGATCTCGACGTCTCGGGCCTGACGATCACTGAGGTCAAGGGCCATGGTCGTCAGCGCGGCCATACCGAGGTGTTCAGGGGTAGCGAGTACAAGGTCGACTTCCTCCCCAAGGTCGAGGTCAAAGTCGTGACCAAGGACACCGAGACCGAGAAGGTCGCCAACACGATCATCGACGCGGCTCGCACCGGCAAGATCGGCGACGGCAAGGTCTGGATTCAGCCGCTCGAGATGGTGGTGCGAGTTCGAACCGGAGAGATCGGCGACGAGGCGATCTGACCCCGGTCCGGCGCTGGTCCGAGAGCAGCGCGAGATACTCCTGCGCGACTCGAGCCTTCGCGGCTTCGCCTTCGGGCGCGCCTACTCCGAGCTTGTCGACGAGTGGCTGGCGCGGTTACTCGGAGACCACGAGCGTGTCGCCATCGTCGCGGTCGGGGGATATGGGCGTCGTCAGCTCGCACCGACCAGCGATCTCGACATCGTTCTCGTCCACGATCGGGTCCGGGATGTCGCGGCCGTGGCGGACTCGCTGTGGTACCCGATCTGGGACGCCGGCTTCCGCCTCGATCACAGCGTTCGCAGCATTCGCGAGGCGCTCGCGCTGGCGGACGGCGATCTCAAGGTGTCGCTGGGCCTGCTCGACGCCCGCTGGATAGCCGGTGACCGCGCCCTCGGCGACGACCTCGCCCG
>JALZAA010000264.1 GCA_030948625.1 Actinomycetota bacterium | reverse complement strand
GCGAAGTCGTCGTACGGGGCGGTGCCGCCGCCGGCGCGGTGGAAGAGGTGCGGCGCGACGGCGTGGTAGCCGGCGTCGGCGGCGCGACGCGTGACGTCCTCGATGTGGTCGTTCACGCCGAACGCCTCCTGGATCACGATGACGGCGCCCCTCGCGTCGTCGGGCCGTGCTTCGTACAACGGCATCGGCCCGTCGGGCGTCTCGAGGTCGACAGTTCGGGTATCCAACAAACGCTCCTTCAGTCTCGTCGCGCGTCGTCGAGTGCCGCGCGCAGCTCCGCTATGAACCCCGCCGCTTCCTCCGGCCCTCCGCCGCCCGTGAGCACCCGCCGGACGAGTGCGCTCCCGACGATGACGCCATCGGCGAAGCGTGCTGCCGTCACCGCTTGCTCGGCCGTCGAGATCCCGACGCCCAGAAGGACCGGCTTGTCGGTCGTCGACTTGAGGCGGCGTCCCATCTCCGCGGCGTGGCGCGGAAGCTGGGCGCGCTCACCGGTCACGCCGAGCAGAGACACGCCGTACACGAACCCGCGTGACCGCTCGCAAATGTCGCGGAGGCGGTCGTCGGGCGTCGTGGGCGCCGCGAGCAACACGGTCTCGACACCGGCGGCATCGGCGGCGTCGCCCCACCCGTCGAGCTCGTCGAGCGGGAGATCAGGCACGATGGCGCCGTCGATACGCGCGTCGGCGAGCTGGGCCGCGAACCGCTCCAAGCCCGCGTGCGCGACGAGGTTGTAATAGGTCATCACGAGGAGCGGAACGCCGACGTCGAGCTGTGCGGCCTCGGCCACGATCTTCGCCGGCGTCGCGCCGAGCTCGATCGCCCGCTGCGACGCCTCCTGGACCGTGGCCCCGTCGATGACCGGGTCAGAGAACGGGATACCGATCTCGATCGCGTCGGCGCCGGCGTCTGCGACGGCGCGCACCACGTCGACCCATCCCGAGCCCAATCCTCCGGTGACGTACGGCACGAGCAGCGAACGACCGGCGGCGCGGCGATCGCGCAGCTCCGCCTCCAACCTCACGACAGCTGCTCTCCGGTGAGGCGCTCGGCGACGTGCGCCGCGTCCTTGTCGCCCCGGCCCGACATCGTCACGAGCACTGTGGCGCCCCGCGGCACGGACTGCCCTGCCTCGCGCGCCAGCCACGCAATCGCGTGCGCCGGCTCGAGCGCGGGGACGATGCCCTCGGTGACGGAGAGCAACTCGAAGGCCGCCACGGCCTCGTCGTCGGTGGCGAACGCGTACTGGGCCCGTCCCGTCGCAGCCAGCAGCGCGTGCTCGGGCCCGACGCCCGGGTAGTCGAGGCCGGCGCTGATCGAGTGCGCTTCGCGGATCTGGCCGTCCTCGTCTTGGAGGAACAGCGAACGGGCGCCGTGCAACACCCCCGGAACACCGCGATTGACCGACGCGCCGTGCTTGCCGGTCTCGGGACCGAGGCCACCGGCTTCGACGCCGATGAGGCGCACGTCCGGAAGGTCGACGAATCCCGCGAACGTCCCGATGGCGTTGGAACCGCCGCCGACGCACGCGACGACGTAGTCGGGGTCGTCGCCGTCGAGGATCTCTCGGCACTGCTCGCGCGCCTCGTCGCCCACGATCCGCTGGAACTCGCGGACCATCCAAGGGAACGGATGCGGCCCGACGACCGAACCGATGCAGTAGTGGGTGGCCTCGACGCTGGCGACCCACTCGCGCAGTGTCTCGTTGATCGCGTCCTTCAGGGTGGCGCTGCCGGACTCCACCGTCACGACCTCGGCGCCGAGCAGTTTCATGCGGAAGACGTTCAGCGCTTGGCGTTCGACGTCGACCGACCCCATGAACACGACGCAGTCGAGCCCGAACAGCGCGGCGGCGGTCGCGGTGGCGACGCCGTGCTGACCGGCGCCCGTCTCGGCCATGACCCGCTGCTTCCCCATGCGCCGTGTGAGCAGCGATTGACCGAGCACGTTGTTGATCTTGTGCGAGCCCGTGTGCGTGAGGTCTTCGCGCTTGAGCAGGACGCGCACCCCGAGACGATCGGAAAGCCGGTGACATTCCGTGACCGGCGTCGGGCGACCGGCGTAATGGGTGAGCAGGTGCGCGAACTCGGCACGGAACTGATCGTCGGCCCACGCGGCACGGAACTCCGCCTCGAGCTCTTCGAGCGCGGGGACGAGCGTCT
>JALZAA010000246.1 GCA_030948625.1 Actinomycetota bacterium | reverse complement strand
CACGTCGGCACCGGCTCGCCCACCGGCTGGGGTGGCCGCTGCCGCGGGGCCCCGCCCGATCGCGCTGCCGCTGCGACTCCTCGCCTGGGTCGTCGCCCTCGCGCTCGCGCTCGTCGTGACCGTCTGGGTCGCCCGCACTTCGGGTTGGCTGAGCGGCGACCGCCTCGTCGACGTGTTCACGGGGACCGGCGGCATCACGCGGTACCTGCGCGTGCTCGCCCTCGCACCGCTGTGGGCGCTGATCACCACGTTGTTCCTGACCGGGATCCTGGAAGGGGGCCGCGCGCTCTCTCGCCGGCGCGCGGCGGCGCGCGCCAACCGCAACGGGTCGCGTGGCCAGACCGAGCACGCCGGGCCCCGGTCGGGGAGTGCGCCGACCGACGACGCTCCTCATGACGGCGACGACGGCGACGACGGCGACGGGCAGGGCTCGCGTTTCGGGGCGAAGCGGCGTCGGGCTCCGTAGCGCGGCGCTCGACCCCGAACGACCGTTCGTTTCGGGATGGCCGCGACGGCTCGCCGTACAATCCCGCACGTGCCGGTGCGCTACCGCTGTCGCTCGTGCGGCAACCTCACACGGTTCGATGTCGTCGCCACTCGCCGGACGAGCGCCTTCCATCACTACAGCGTCGGTGGCGACCTGACGGTCGAAGAAGAAGAGTTGCTCGAGGAGCGCGTCGAACGGGTGACATGCCGCTGGTGCGGGGCGAGCGGCGACAACATCGAGCAACTGGCGGGTGACGATGCGGCGGCGCCGGCCGAGCCGGCGTGAGCGCGAGGCGGAGGGTTACTCGCCGAGGAGCTGGACGACGACTTTGCGGCTCCGAGGCCGGTCGTCGAAGTCGATGCACACGACCTTCTGCCAGACTCCGACCTGGAGCTCGCCCCGGTGGAACGGGATCGTCACGGAGGGACCGATGAGCGCGGCACGCACATGGCTGTGGCCATTGGTGTCGTGGTTGCGCACGTTGTGCTCCCACCGCCGAGCCTGCGGGGCGATGTCCTCGAGGACGGCGTTGAGGTCGGCGTTGCATCCCGGCTCGTGCTCGATGGTCGTCATGCCGCAGGTCGAATGGGCCACGAACACGGTGCACAGCCCTTCGGCGAGCCCCGCGTTGTCGATGGCCTTCTGGGCGTAGGGCGTGAGGTCGAGCATGTCGCCGTTGCCCTGCGTGTCGAGCGTGATCTCCTCGTGCCGTGCGCCCATCCCGCTCCTCCGATGCCGGGCTGATCACCGGACACCACCGGCGACCGCGCCGTCAGTCTACGGGCCGCCCCGTGACAAGGCATTTCGAGAGTCGCAGGGGGCATGCCAGGCCCGATGACGAGAACTCCGATGTACGCATCGCTTCCGCCGCTGTCGGAAAGCCTGTTCGTGCCGCTGCTCGACACCGCCGCCGACGTGCTGCGAGAGCTCGATCCGGCCGATGTTCCTGCGAGCCTGCGACCGCTCGCAGGGTTCGACCGCCGAGGGTTGGCGCGCGGGACGGCACGACAGCAGCTCCTGCGCGCGGTCGACACCGACGAGACGTTCCGTGACCTCGCGGTCGGTCGATTCAAGGAGCGCCGAGAAGTCAAGGCTGTCCTCGCCGCGTGGGATCCCGACGACACGTTGGGGATCGTGGAGGAGGCCGCCGGACGCGACGCCTTGCCGCTGTTGGCGTCGACGCTCTATGCGGCGCGCCCCCGCGGCTGGGCATTCGGCCTCGGGGTCGTGAGTGTCACGTTCCAGCTGAAGGGGAGCAATCAGCGCGCACGAGACGAGCTCAAAGCGCGCGAGGAGCAGATCGCCGGCTTGGCCGAGTCACGCCGACGCGCAGAGGCCGGGCGTGCGGCAGCGGAGCACCAGGTGGAGCACCTCGAGCAGGAGTTGCGCGACGAGCGTCAGGGGCGGCGGAACCGCGAAGCGCAGGCAACCCAAGTCGTCGCCGCCGCAGAGCGCCAGGTCGAGGCGGTCGAGCGTGAGCTGTTGAGCGCGCGCACCGCATTGGAGACCGCAGAAGGGCATCAGCGACGCGAGGCGAACCGTGCCCGCGAGGTGGAGGAGGAGCTGCGAGCGCTCCGGGGCGCGCACGAGGAGCGTGACGCCGAGGGTGACGGTGAGGACCACGCGGCGACAGGCCTTCCCATCCTCCGACCGGAGGACGTCAGCGCTCTCGTCGACGCCGCCGAGCTGGCGCGGCGCCTCGCCACCGGTTTGAGCGGGGTCGCCGAACAGGCTCAACGCATGTCGCCGCCGGAACCGGATCAGGAGCCAGCGCGCGAGGAGCCTGCACGCGAGGTGCCTGCACGCGAGGTGCCTGCGCGAGAGAAGCAGACGTCCGATAGCGCCGCGCTGTCCGCGCGCGGCAAGCGTCGAGCGCAACCCCGTGTGCCGCCGGGAATGTTGGAAGACGCCCCCGACGTGCTGGAGGCGATGCTGCGCACGCCGCGAGCGGTGCTCGTCGTGGATGGTTACAACGTGTCGATGCTGGCGTGGGGAGACGTGCCTCCGTTCCAGCAGCGCGAGCGACTGCTCAGCGCGATCGCGGAACTGCAGTTGCGCACGCGGGCTCGCGTGATCGTGGTCTTCGACGGCGCCGACGTCGAGGGGGTCCGCCAACCGAGGCGATCGGGGGTGCGGGTGGTGTTCTCGGCGGCGGACGAGGAGGCCGACGCCGTGGTGGTGCGCGAGGCGACCGAGCTGCCCGTCGACATGCCGGTCATCGTGGCGTCGTCGGACAACTGGGTGGCCGAGCACGCACGCAAGGGAGACGCGCGGGTCGTATCTTCGAAGACGCTGCTACGCGCGCTGCGGAGATAGCGCAGGGAGATAGCGCAGGGAGATAGCGCAGGGAGATAGGTCAGCAGGTGCAGGCGGGCGTCTCGGGGACGTCTTCGAGCACGGCGTAGACCTCCCACGGCTCGCCGTCGGGGTCGTTCACCCACACCTTGTCCTGCACCGCGTAGCAACACGCCACACCATCCTCGGTGGCGGTTCCGAGCCCCTCGTCGGTGAGACGCCGGTGCGCGGCCGCGACCTCGTCGGCCGACTGGACCTCGACACCGAGGTGGTTCAGCCGGCCGTCGGCGCTCTCGTTCTGGAAGAGGACCAGCTTCAGCGGGGGGTCGGCGACGGCGAAGTTTGCGTACCCGGGGCGTCGCTTGGCCGGCTCGGTCGCGAAGAGGCGGGAGTAGAACGCCACGGCGGCGTCGAGGTCGGACACGTTGAGGGCGAGCTGCAGGCGGGACACGGGGCCTCCTTGGTTATCGATCGTCATCGATATCTTGCCGAGCATATCGACATCTGTCAATATGCACCCATGGAGCTCAAGACGAAAGCCGCCGACGAGACCGTTGTGCCCTGTTGCCCGCCACTCCTCGACGGCGTCCTCGGCGAAGCCGACGCCGACACCCTGGCCGGGGCGTTCAAGGCCCTCGCCAATCCCGCCCGCCTGCGACTGGTCAGCATGATTGCCGGCTCGCCCGAGGGCCGGTGCGCGTGCGATCTCGTCGCTCCGCTGGGCCGGTCCCAGCCGACGGTGAGCCACCACCTCCGTGTCCTGCGCGAGGCGGGCTTGGTCGAGAGCGAACGGCGGGGGCCGTGGATCTGGTACCGGGTGGTGCCCGAGCGTCTCGAGGCACTGCGGGTGGCGCTGGCGTAGGCGTCATACCCCGTCGCCATACTCGCGGCGACGGCGACAAAGGAGATCGCGCATGGAGATCGCCGGCCGCGTCGCGCTCGTCACCGGGGGAGGATCGGGGATCGGCCGGGCCACGGCGGTGCGGCTGGCGCAGGAGGGTGCGGCCGTCGCCGTGGCCGACGTCGACGAGACGGGCGGTGGCGAGACCGCGGCACAGATCGAAGCGCAACGGGGGAGGGCGGCGTACGTCCGCGCCGACGTCAGCCGCGAGGTCGACGTTCGGGCGATGATCGACGCCACGGTCACGAAGCTGGGCGGGCTCGACATCCTCGTCAACAACGCCGGCATCGTGGCGACCCCCGCGTTTCCCGACGCCGCACCGGACGAGTGGATGCGCGTGCTCGACGTGAACCTGCGCGGCCCGATGCTCGGGACGCACTACGCCATCCGCGCGATGCGCGAGCGCGGCGGTGGCGCCATCGTCAACATCGCGTCGCTCGCGGGCGTCGGGCTCGGCCCGCACCCCTCGCCGGATTACGCCGCCACCAAGGCGGCGGTCGCGCGGTTCACCGCTGCGCTCGCGCCACTTCGGGAGCGGCTCGGCATCAGGGTGAACTGCGTCTGCCCCGACTGGGTGGACACGCCGATGTCACGGCGGAGCCGAGCCCGGATGACGCCCGATGAGGAGGCTGCGGTGGTGCCGCCCGGGATCCTGGTGCCGGAGGACATCGCCGACGCGGCTATCGAGCTGATCCGGGACGACTCCCTTGCCGGCCGCGTGATGGCCTGCTGGTGCGGGCAGCCGCCCTCGCTGCTGCCGGTTCCTGACTGGTCGTAGCTGTCATACCCCCGTGCGATTCTGTCGGCATGGAGATCAACTGTGACGACTGCGTGATGCAGCACACCAGCACCTGCGACGACTGCGTGGTGAGCTTCATCGTCGACCGCGAGCCCGGCGAGGCGATCGTGATCGACGTCGAAGAGGAGCGCGCCGTGCGGTTGTTGTCAGACGCCGGGCTCGTGCCCGAGCTCCGCCACCGACGTCGAGCGGGTTAGCCCGGCGTCTCGCTTCGGAGCGCCGCTGTCGAACTGCGCTCCTTCGGCCGGTGGGCGAACGGGTCGTACCGGAAGATGCGCA
>JALZAA010000239.1 GCA_030948625.1 Actinomycetota bacterium | reverse complement strand
CTCACCGACGCGGTCAAGGCCATCAAAGGGCCGGTGACCATGCACTGGCTCGAGTCGGCCGACCACGGATACCGGCCGCGCAAGGCGTCGGGCCGCACACTCGAGGACGTGGCCGCCGAGGCAGCCGGGGTGTCCGTCGAGTGGGTGCAGTCGCTCGGGAGCTGACGAACTACGCAAAGCCCACGGGCGAACCCATAGGACATCCGTCACACCCCGGCAGGCCATGGCCGGTGGGCGCGAACTCCGCGCGAAGGCTCTGTGAACCGACCGGTATTGTTCGGGCGGCGGCACTTTCACCTGCGAGACTGTAGGTATGCGAGTCCGCCGCTACTTCGCTTTCGTCGACCTCTGTGGGTTCACGCGCTTCACCGAGGTTCACGGCGACGAGGAAGCCGTGGCGGTGCTCACCGACTTCCGCTTGCTCGTGCGGGACGTCGCGTCCGAGCACGGGGTTCGGGTCGCCAAGTGGCTGGGTGACGGGGCGATGTTCGTCAGCACCGACGGCGCAGCCCTGGCCACCGCGCTCATCGAGCTCGACCGTCGCGCCGCCGAGTCTGTCCATCTCCCTCTTCGGGCCGGCGCCTCCGGGGGTGACGTGATCCTGTTCGAAGGCGACGACTACATCGGCAACCCGGTGAACCTCGCCGCGCGCCTGAGCGACCTCGCCGCCCCCGGCGAGGTGCTGGCGACCGCCGACATGGCCGAGTTCGTCCCCGAGGCCGGCGCGGTCAGGACCGTCGAGCCGCGGGCTGTTGCCGGCTTCACGCAGCCGGTCGCGATCGTGACGGTCGACATCGCCGAGCCCATCACCGAGACGCACGAGATCATCGCGAGCTGAGCTCCCGCACCGCGCCGGGACCGAGCAGTACCCTCACGCCCATGACGTACGCCACGCTCCGCTTCGAGCGCGACGGTTCCGTCGGTTGGCTACGGCTCTTCCGTCCCGACCGGCTGAACGCGTTCACGCCCGAGATGTGGCGCGAGCTGCGAGAGCTCGGCGAGCAGCTCCGTGACGACGCCGAGCTCCGCGCGCTCGTCGTCATCGGTGAAGGCCGGGCGTTCTCGAGCGGCATCGACACGTCGGTCTTCGCCGGGGATGGTCTGGGCGGCGACACGCTCGATGAGGGGGCCGACGCGGGCGCGCGCGACGACGATCCCGTCGTCGACGCCATCATGCGGACACAGGACTCGTACACCTGGCTCGAAGAGGCGCCCTACGCGACGATCGCCGCCGTGCGCGGCTATGCGCTCGGCGCCGGGCTGCAGCTCGCGCTGGCGTGCGACCTGCGCGTGATGGCCGAGGGCACGAAGGTCGGCCTGCTCGAGTTCAAGTACGGCATCCTCCCCGATCTCGGTGGTACGCAGCGGCTACCTCGGCTCGTCGGCGCGGCCAAGGCGAAGGAGCTCATCTTCACCACCGCGCAGATCGACGCCGACGAAGCGTTCCGGATCGGTCTCGCCGAACGTCTCGTGCCCGACGCCGACCTGGAGCCGACGGTGCGCGACCTGGCGACCACGATCGCGGCGCAGCCGCCGCTCGCGGTCCAGGGCGCCAAGCGAGCCGTGAACGCGGCCGGGACCATGTCGACGCGCGACGGGTTGCGCGTCGAGGCCGAAGGTCAAGCCGCGTGCCTGCGTTCTGACGACATGAAAGAAGCCATCGCCGCCTTCGTCGAGCGGCGGGCTCCGAGCTATCGGCGTCACTGACCGTGGACGCCTTCGTCGTGCGCGCCGGCAGTCCGCTGTCGGGAACGGTCAGGGTCTACGGCGCGACCAAGAACGCCGGTCTGAAGCAGATGGCAGCGGCGTTGCTCGTGCCCGGGGTGACCGTGCTGCGCAACGTGCATCCGGTGCTCGACCTTGACGCGATGCTCGACGTGATGCGTGCGATCGGTGCCGACGTCGAGTGGACGGGCGAGACCGAGCTCACCATCGACGCCACGGGCGAGCTGACGCCGGAGGCGCCCTACGAGCTGGTCAGCCGGATGCGTGCGTCGATCAACGTGTTGGGCCCGCTGCTCGCGCGCTGCCGCGAAGCGCGCGTCGCGCTGCCGGGTGGCGACAACATCGGCAATCGCAAGCTCGACATGCACTTCCGCGGGCTGCACGCCATGGGCGCCGAGCTCGAGGTCGTGCACGGCTTCATCGAGGCGCGCTGCGAAGCGCTGTGCGGCGCCCGCATCGTGCTCGACTTCCCGAGCGTCGGCGCAACCGAGAATCTCCTGACCGCGGCCGTGCTCGCCAAGGGCGACACCATCCTCGACAACGCGGCGCGTGAGCCGGAGATCACCGACCTGGCCGCCTTTCTCAACCGCATGGGCGCGAAGGTGCACGGTGCCGGCACCTCGACCATCGAGGTCGAGGGCGTCGAGGGCCTGTCACCGGTCGAGAACGAGATCATGGGCGACCGCATCGAAGCGGGCACGATCCTGATGGCGTGCGGTGTCGCGGGCGGCGAGGTCACCATCGAGGGCACGCGCATCGAGCACCTCGACATGGTCGTGTTGAAGCTCGGGGAGATGGGTCTCCAGGTGTCGCCGACGCCCGACGGCCTATCGGCCCGGTGCGACGAGCGCCTCCGGGCGGTCGACGTGGCGACGCTGCCGTATCCCGGCTTCGCCACGGACTTCATGCCACTCGTCGTCGCGCTGCTCACGACGGCCGAGGGATCGGCAATCGTCACCGAGAACGTCTTCGACAATCGCTTCGGGTTCGTCAACGAGCTGCACCGCATGGGCGCCGACATCCGGAACGAGGGCCGCCACGCCGTGGTCCGCGGTGTGGAGCGCCTCTCGGGCGCCCCGGTTCGGGCCCAGGACGTGCGGGCGGGCGCGGCGCTGGTCGTCGCCGGCCTCGCCGCCGACGGCGAGACCCGGGTCCTCGACCCGTACCACGTCGATCGCGGGTACCCCGACCTCGCCGGACAGCTCCAGACGCTTGGCGCCGACGTGCAGCGGGTCCGGGAAGGCGTGGGAGAATAGACCTGTTGCACGTACCCTGGACCCGGGATTCAGCCCCGGCCACGGGCACGACCGAAGCCACGAACGAAGCCACGAACGAGCAAGGGACGGAGCACCCAGGGATGCCGACCGACACCGAAACCGACGACCGAGAAGCCGGGGTCCTCGAGGCCATCGACGCCATCCGCCCCGCCCTCCAGAGCGACGGAGGCGACATCGTCTTCAACGGCATCGACGCCGACAGCGCCGTCCACGTCACCCTGGTGGGCGCATGCGGCACGTGCCCCGTCTCGATGATGACGCTCAAGGCCGGCGTCGAGCGCATCATCATGGACCGGGTCCCCGGGATCACCGAGGTGATCTCCGAATAGGAGCCCCCAACAACCCGTCCGCGCTCGTCGACGCGGCTCGTCGCGGCGACCGCGCCGCGGTCGCCAAGCTGATCTCGCTCGTGGAGACGGGCGGCGACGCCGCCACCGACGCGGTCGGCCGGCTCTACCTGAGCACGGGTAGCGGCTTCACGGTCGGCATCACCGGCGCACCCGGCTCGGGCAAGTCGACCCTGACCGACAAGCTCATCAGCGTCATCCGCGACGACGGGCTCGAGGTCGGCGTGCTCGCGATCGACCCGAGCAGCCCGTTCAGCGGCGGAGCCATCCTCGGCGATCGCATCCGCATGCAGGACCACGCCACCGACGAGGGCGTGTTCATCCGGTCGATGGCGACCCGGGGACATCTCGGCGGCCTGTCTCTCGCCACGCCCCAGGCCGTGCGGATCCTCGACGCAGCCGGAAAGCCGTGGATCATCATCGAGACCGTCGGCGTCGGGCAGGTCGAGGTCGAGATTGCCAGCGCCGCGGACACGACCGTCGTCGTGGTCAACCCGCGCTGGGGTGACGGCGTGCAGGCGAACAAGGCCGGATTGCTCGAGGTCGCCGACGTGCTCGTGGTCAACAAGGCGGATCGCGAAGGCGCGGCCGACACCGTGCGCGACCTGGAGCAGATGCTCGAGCTCGCCGGGGAGCGCGACTGGCGGCCGCCGATCATCGAGACCGTGGCCACCGACGGGCGCGGGATCGACGAGCTCTGGCAGGCCGTGCTCGCCCATCGCGCGTACCTCGAAGCCGACGGCCGACTCGAGCGGCGACGCGACTCGCGACTTCGGGACGAGCTACGAGCCATCGTCTACGAGCGATTGCGAGCCGGAGCGGAGGCGAAGTGCCGCGGCGAGCGCTTCGAGCAGCTCGTCGACCAAGTGGCGGCTCGCAAGCTCGATCCCTACGCCGCTGCCGACGAACTACTGGACACGTAACTTGTAACCTCCCAATGGTGGGCAAACACCCCCTTGCGGCAATGCTGCATGCCGCCGCGCACGGCAACTACCCGTCGCCCGACGGATTCGTCGAGGTCATGCCGTCGCCTGGCGGGCCCGCCGATGCCATCGTCGACTTCACCGCCCATCTCGTCGTGGCGGCGGACGTACCGGCCGACGACGTCCTCAACCAGCTGCCGGTCGGTGAGCTGTCGGGATGGACGCACCCTTCGTTCCAGATGTGGCTGGCGAGCCGGCTGGGCAGCCGCCCGGGAAGCCGGGACCTGGTGATGGCCGCGACGGCCGCCGACTCGGCCGACCTGGAGCTCACGTCGCGCAACGATCTCGAGCGTCATGACCGCGTGCAGCGCGCGGCGCGCTATCGCATGGAGCTCCAGGTCTTCACCGACCCTGAGGAGCTCGGGGTGCTCGTCATCGGCCGCGGCCTCGCCGCTCGATTGGAGTGCGCGTTCGAGGTGGAGCCGGCCGCCCGCCACCGCGGCCTCGGGAGGCGACTCGCGCTCGCTGCGCGAACGTTCGTTCCCGACGGCGGCGCGATCTTCGCCCAGGTCGCCCCGGGCAACGTTGCCTCGGTGCGCGCGCTGCTGTCGGCCGGCTTCCGCCCCATCGGCGGCGAAGTGCTGTTCCCCCGGCGGAAGTAGCGTTCGACACGTGGCGGAGATTGTTCGCATTCAACGTCGCCCCGAGGGCGTCGTCGCTCTCCGGATCGACCGGCCGCCGCTGAACGCACTGTCTCGTGCGCTGCTCGACGAACTGGCGTCCGCAGCACGCGAGCTCGCCGCCGATCGCGACGTGAAGGCCGTCGTCGTCTTCGGTGGCTCCAAGGCGTTCGCGGCCGGCGCCGACATCAGCGAGTTCGGAGGCCCAGACGCCGCACGTCACGTCGGGAAGAGCTTCCGGGCCGCGTTCGACGCTGTCGCCGCGATCCCGCGCCCGGTCATCGCCGCGATCAACGGCGTTGCCTTGGGTGGCGGCCTCGAGCTCGCGTTGGCATGCGACCTACGCATCGCCGCCGACAACGCGCGCGTCGGCCAGCCCGAGATCTTGCTCGGGATCATCCCCGGCGCCGGGGCGACCCAGCGCCTGCCCCGATTGATCGGGCCGGCGCGGGCGAAGGAGCTCATCTGGAGCGGGCGGCAGGTGAAGGCGGAGGAAGCCCTCGCCATGGGTCTCGTCGACCGGGTCGTTCCCGCCGCCGAGCTGGAGGGCGCCGCGCTGGCGTGGGCGGGGTCGTTCGCCTCGGGGCCCGCGGTCGCGTTCGGGCTGGCCAAACGCGCGATCGACGCCGGGCTCGACCTCCCGTTGGAGCAGGGTCTCGACCTCGAGGCGGACGCGTTCGCCGAGGTGTTCGGCACTGAGGACGCAACGACCGGCGTCCGCAGCTTCCTCGAGCACGGCCCCGGCAAGGCGAAGTTCTCCGGGCGGTAGCCGCGCTCGACGCGCGCCTTCATGCGCTTGAGTCGGCCCAGACCACTGCGGGCGGCGCGTCGATCGTGACGCACGCACGGACGCGC
>JALZAA010000085.1 GCA_030948625.1 Actinomycetota bacterium | reverse complement strand
GGTGGGCGACGGATCCTGCTCCCGATCGATCCGGGGTTCGGCGAGGGGGTGGCCTGATGCCGGACATGACGCCGGGGGTCCCGAGCGCGCTGTCGCCGCTCGTGCGCCGGATCGTCGCACCGAACCCAGGGCCGCTCACGGGACCCGGCACGAACACATATCTCGTCGGCATCGACGAGGTCGCGGTCATCGACCCCGGTCCCGACACGAAGAAGCACATCGACGCGATCGTCGGGGCTTCGATGCGCGAGCGCGTGCGATGGGTGCTCCTCACGCACACGCATCCCGATCACGCGCCGGGCACCGAGCGGTTGGTCAAGGCGACGGGCGCCGAAGTCGTCGCGTTCTCGAAGCGCGATCCGGTCGTGACACCCGACCGCACCGTTGGAGACGGCGACAGCATCGAGGGCACCGAGTTCGGCCTCGAAGTCATCTACACGCCCGGTCACGCGCCGAACCACATCTGCTTCCTGCTCCAGGAGGAGCGGGTGCTGTTCACCGGCGATCTGATCCTCAACGGCACGTTCTCGGTCGTGAACCCGGGCCGCGGCGGTGACATGACGCTGTACCTGCAGTCACTCGAGAAGCTGAAGAAGCGCCGGGTGGCGCGCATCGCGCCCGGTCACGGCGACGTGATCGAGGAGCCCAAGCCCAAGATCGACGAATACCTGAAGCACCGCCGGGCGCGGGAGCGTCAGATCCTCAAGGCGCTCAAGGACGGTCCGGTCCGGGTCAGCGAGGTCGTCGACCGCGTCTACGCCGACACGCCGGACGAGCTGCGCGAGTGGGCGGCCAAGCAGGTGCACGCGCACCTGCTCAAGCTCAAGGCCGAGGGCAAGGTCGAAGGCGGCAGCGTGAAGTCCGCCTGGAAGCTCGCCTAACTCTGGGGACCGTTACTGCGCAGCGGCGTCCTTGGCGGCGAGGTTCGCCGTGGCCTGCTCGAAGATGCGCGCCGTGCACGAGCTGAGGTCGAGCGGCGGGAGCAGCTCCTCGACGATGCGCGCCGCGATGCGGCGGAACTCGGCGCCCGCGGGACCGTCGGGCTCGCTCAGCGCGACGGGCCTGCCGGCGTCCCCCCCGGCAGAGACCGCGGGCTCGATCGGCACCCGTCCGACCAGCGGTACACCGATTCCCGCGGCCAACGCGGCGCCTCCACCATCGCCGAAGATCGCGTGCTCGGAGCCATCGGGCGCGACGAACGCGCTCATGTTCTCGATCACGCCGGTGACCTTGAGGTAGCTGCGCCGCGCCATGTCGGCCACCCGTGCCGCAACCTGCTGCGCCGCGAGCGCCGGTGTGGTGACCACGAGCATCTCGGTGCTCGGCAGCAGCCGCGCCAGCGCCATCTGGATGTCGCCCGTGCCCGGTGGCATGTCGATGAGCAGGTAGTCCATCTCGCCCCAGCGCACATCGGTGAGGAACTGCTCGAGCGCCCGGGCGAGGATCAGACCGCGCCACATCAGCGCGGTCTCGTCGTCGTCGACGAGGAACCCCATCGACACGACCTTGATGCTGCCGGCGGGGCCTGACGCGTCGTCCAGGTTCGGGACCTCGACGACGTTCGGGTCGATCTTCCCCTCCGAGCCACCGAGACGGCCGTCGACCCCGAGCATGCGCGGCACGCTGAAGCCCCAGATGTCCGCGTCGAGCACGCCGACGGTCCGACCCTGGGCCGCCAGCGCGGCGGCGAGGTTGACGGTCACGGACGACTTGCCGACGCCGCCCTTGCCGCTGGCGACCGCCAGCACGCGCGTCGTCGGCAACACCTCGGTGCCGGGCGCGTTCTCGCGCGCCTGCCACCGCGCGCGTTGCATGGTGGCGGACTTCTCTTCCTGGGTCATCTCGCCGTACTGGACGTCGACGGCGGTGACGCCCGGCAACCCGCGCACCTTCGACTCGACGTCGTCCTGGATCTGGCTACGGAGGGGGCAGCCGGCGGTGGTGAGCGCCACCTTCACCATGACCGCGCCGTCGTCGCCGACCTCGACGTCGCGGACCATGTTGAGCTCGACGATGCTGGCGTGCAGCTCGGGGTCGATGACGCCCTCGAGCATCCGCCGCACATCGTCCGTGCTCGGCGGCGGCCCCTCGGCGGCCGAGTGGATCGGCGCGCCGGGGTCGTTGGGGTCAGGGGTGTGAAGGGCCATGGGTCCAATAAAACCAGCGGTCACCTTGAAAATATGCCCGGTGGCAGGTACCGTCAACTTTCATGGTGAACCGGCCCGACGAGCTGACCGTCCTCAAAGCGCTCGGGGACGAGACCCGCTATGCGATGTACCGGGAGCTGGCAACGTCGACCGCTCCGATCTCCGCGCCCGAGCTCGCCGACCGGCTCGACCTTCATCCCAACACCGTGCGCCTGCACCTCGAGCGGCTCCGCGACGCCGGCCTGATCGACGTCGAAGCCGTCCACCGGGGAACGGTCGGTCGACCGCAGCACGTCTATTTCCTTGCCGACGGCGCGCCGGGGCTCGGGTTCGACCCGCCCGCGCACGCACTGCTCGCCGGTCTGCTCGCGTCACTTGCCGAGCGCGTCGGCGCCGACCCGGACGACGCCGCCGACACCGGGCACGCCTGGGGCACCGAGGCCGGCAAGCGCACGCGGACTCGAAGCTGTCTGCGGGCGTTGGAGGGCGAGCTGGCGCAGCTCGGGTTCGAGCCCGCCGCCGACGCCGCCGACGGCGAGTACGAGGGATCCACCCGGATCGAGTTCCTGCACTGCCCGTTCCGCGAGCTCGCCGAGGCGTACCCCGAGCTGGTGTGCAACCTCCATCGGGGCCTGTGCGAGGGGGTCGTCGACCAGGTCGGCGGGGGAAGCGTCGAGGAGTTCGCCACGTTGTACGACCCGGAGCCGTGCCATGTGACGGTATCCGTCGGGTACGCTGGTGGGGCCACGTAAGTACCTGGAGGGACCGATGCTCAACCTGACCGACACCGCGTCGACCAAGGTCAAGCAGCTGATCGACGCCGAGGGCAACCCGGAGCTGGCGCTGCGCGTCGCGGTGCGACCGGGCGGTTGCTCGGGTCTCAGCTACGAGATGTTCTTCGACACCGACGTCTCTCCCGACGACGTCACCACCGAGTTCGGCGACGTCAAGGTCGTCGTCGACCCCGCGAGCTCGCAGTACCTCACCGGCGCGTCCCTCGACTACAAGGACGGGCTGCAGGAAGCCGGCTTCACGATCAACAACCCGAACACCACCCGCACCTGCGGATGCGGGCAGTCGTTCTCCTGATCGTCTGACCGACTCCCGCGAGGCGCTTTTCGCCTGACGACCCCGCTTCGGCGGGGTCGTTTGCTTTTACTGTCGCCGTCGCCGCGCGTGCACAACACTGGAAGTCGCGAGGCGATCCCCGTAGTCTGCTCTGGAACGTTTTTCACGAGTGCGCGACGCGCGCTGAGGGAGGGCTCTGCATCCATGACACCCACATGGCCACCGTCCGGCGGTGGGGATTCCGGCGACGAGGGCGCGAGCTCCGGCAGCACGTGGCCGCCGCCGCCCCCGCGTCCCGAGCCCCGACCCGAGCCGTCACCGTTCGAAGCGCCGAGCGCGCCTGCGCCGGAGCCGAGCCCGGCGGCGCCGAAGAAGGCGACCAAGAAGCGGGCCACCAAGAAGAAGGCCGCAAAGAAGAAGGCCGCAAAGAGGCCGGCTCGCAAGAAGGCGGCGGGTCGGAAGAAGGCGGCACGGAAGCCGGCGAAGCGCAAGGCCGCCAAGCGCACCACGAAGAAGCGCACCACGCGCAAGGCCGCCAAGCGGACCACGAAGAAGCGGGCGACCAAGAAGCGGGCGACCAAGAAGAAGGCCGCCAAGCGGCGCACCACCAAGAAGACAGCCCGGAAGCCGGCGAAGCGGCGCACCACCAAGAAGCGCGCGGCGCGGAAGACAACGAAGAAGGCGACCAAGCGCAGCCGGCGACGTCGATAGCGCCCTCTGAACGCCGCCGCTGGCCCAGCGGTTCAGCTCACCAAGCGCTGGAGCAGCTCGTGCTGCTCGTCGTGGCCGAACGCGCCGTCGAGGCGCGACACGACGTTGCCGGTCGCGTCGACGCCGAACATCCACGGCTCGGTCTGGATGCCCCATGCGTCGACCGTGGGGACGAGATCGGTGCCAGTCAGGCTCCGGTAGATCTCGACGTGCACGAACGTGACGCGGTCGCGGAACTGATCTACGAGCGTGAGGAGATCGTCGAGCACAGGGCCGCAGTAGCGCGACTCGCAGCGCGCCGGCGTGGCCAGCATGACCGCGACCGGCTTGCCCGCGCCGATCACGGTGTCGAGCGACACCTCGTGCAACGGGCACGGCGGGTTGCGGGTGCAGATCGGGTCGACGCCGAGCGGGTTCGCGACCGTCGGCGAGGCCGCCCGCGGCGCAGCCTGGCCGGCGATCGGCGCCTTCGACGTGTCCTGCACCTGGAACGCGAGCGACGCCTGCCCTTTGCCGCTCACCTCGACGACGCCGAGCCACGGGCCGGCCTGGGGGAGCGTCACGTCGGCGGTGTAGATCCCGCGCCGCTTCGGAAGGCCGCGGTCGTGCAACACCGTGTCCACGGGCCGGCCGAGCGCCTTTCCCTGGGCGCCGAACGCGAGGTTTGCCCGGGGGCCGGAGGCGAACTTTCCGCCGTCGGACAGCGCGAAGGCGATGCGCTGCGGGGTTGGTGACGCGTACAGATCGCTGGCGAGCAGCAACGCCGACAGCCCCTTGCCGTTGCTGCTCGAGTCGCTGCCGCCGGAGCCGCCGCACGCGGCGAGGATGAACGCGCTCCCACTCGCGGCGAGGAAGGCGCGGCGAGTGAGGCGCACGGGCGGCATCCCCCTATCCTGCCGTTGGGAGAACGTGATGTCTGATCGGGTCGGCTTCGTGTGTAACGGCGCCGCCGTGGAAGTCGACGCCGCTCCCGGCGAATCGCTGCTGTCGGTGCTGCGCGAGCGCCTCGGCCTCGTGTCGGTCAAGGACGGCTGCGCGCCGCAAGGGCAATGCGGCTGCTGCACGGTGCTCGTCGACGGTGACGCGCGGGTCGCCTGCGTGACCCCGGCGGTCCGGGTTGACGGACGCGCCGTCACGACCGTCGAAGGTCTCGGCGATGCGACCCGCGCCGGCCTCGCCGGCGCCTTCGTGGCGACGGGTGGCTCGCAGTGCGGGTTCTGCACGCCGGGCATCGTGATGCGGGCCGCATCGCTGCTGGGCAAGGGCCGCACGAGCCGAACCGCCGTCGACCGCGGCCTCGCCGCGCACCTGTGCCGGTGCACCGGCTGGCAGACCGTCTACGAGGCGATCGACGCCGC
>JALZAA010000220.1 GCA_030948625.1 Actinomycetota bacterium | reverse complement strand
GAATCTCTCCGACTTCGATCCATCGGTGCCGAAGCTGCCCACGCCGCCGCCGGCCGACCCGACGATGATCGGCTGCAGCCCGCTGCTCGACACGTACCCGCCGACGCGCGTCGTGCCCAAGCAGGCGCCAGGCAAGGCGCGCCGCCCGAGCGGCCTCCCGCGCCGGTAGCTACGCGTCGACCGTCGGGTACGCGAACGTCGTCAGCTGCTCGGCGCCGCCCTCGCGGATCATCACCATGTCGCCACCCAGCACGCCGGCGGCTTCGAGCCCGAGCTGCACCACCATCCCCGCTTCGAGCAGCGCGTCGTCGTCGAGCCCCTCGTAGCCGAGCCCGACGCCATGGGCGGACGCACCCGCCTTGCCACGGAGCTGACGCACGAGCGCCCCGGGGCGACATTCCCCGACCAGCCCCGCCCACTCCCGGTGCCATTCCGACAGGCGGTGCCGGGGAGGCGCGCCGAGCCGGCCGCAAGGCCACGTGCGCGCCAGCGACCCCTCCCGACCGTCGACGAGTGCACCCGCGCTCATGGCGACGAGGTCGCCGACGGCAATCGTGCGGTCCGAGACGAGACGACGGATCGGGCCATCGTCGTCGACGACGCAGAACGCGCCTTCGAATGCAGGCGTGGTCGTGCCCAACGCGCACATGCGCTCCTCGAACACGCCCTTCAGCTCGCGCTCGCGCACTCCTGGACGCAGCGCTTCGACGACCGCGGCCATGGCACCTTCCGTGACGGCGACGGCGGCGCGAATGCGGTCGACCTCCGCCGGGCTCTTCACACGACGCGCCGCCCGCATCACGATCTCGCCGTCCACGAGTTGCGCGTCCGGAAGCGCCGCCGGGAACAGCTGCTCGAACAGCGGGGTGAGGCCGTCGACGCCGATCCGCCGCGCGTTCGAGACGCCCGGGATGGCGGCGACCTCGCTCATGATGCGCACCGGGTTCCAGCTCATCGGATAGAACCGTTCGGCCGGGATGTCGGCAGGCACGCCGAAGTCGGTGACGCTCAGCAGGTGCACGGCTCCGGTCTCGCGCACGACGACGCAGCCGGGCGCGAACGGCCGCGTTCCGGCGAGCCAGAGTCGCGTCGCCTCCGACACGAAGCGGGCATTGCCCTCCCGCCCGAGCACGAGCACGTCGACGTGCTGCCGTGCCATCTCGTCGAGCGCGCGAGCGAGCCCCTCAGCCACGCGGTCCCCCGTCGCGCGTGCTCAGCCGCTCGTACCCATGGTCGGTGACGGCGACGATCTCCTCGGCCCGGAAGCCAGCGTTTCCGTCGTCCCAGACCACAGGCTCGAACACGAGCACCATGCCGGGCGCCAGCACGAGCGCGTCGTCGAAGTCGGCGCCGAGATCGGTGCCGACGAGGGGCATCTCGGCGCTGTTGGTGCCGATCCCGTGGGCCAGGTACAGGTGGGGCAGCCACGGGCGACGATCGTCACCCGCGCCGGCGGCGCGCACGAGGTCGCCGCCGGTCGCGCCTGGCTTCAGCACGTCGAGGGCGCGGTCGACGACCTCGCGCCAGCGTGCCGCCTGCTCGCGGTGACGCGCTTGCGGCCCTCCCACGACGAACGTGCAGCCGAGGTCGGACGCGTAGCCCTCGTAGTCGATGCCGGTGTCGACCCAGATCACGTCGTCGGCTGCGAACGCCCGGTCGGTGGTCGGTGTCGGGAACACGACGTCGCCGGTCGATGAGGACGGGCCCTCCACGATGCGGGGCGGCATCACCTGCCAGATCGGGTCGACGGTGTTCGCCGTCGCGCCCAACTCGAAAATCCGGCGCAGGAAGGCACCCGACAACTCGGTGCCGCGCACGCCCGGGACGACGAGGTCGTCGATGTCGAGCATCGCCTGCTCGTTGATGAACTGCGCGCGGCGAATGCACTCGAGCTCGTCGTCCGTCTTCATGACCTTGCACGTGGCCAGGATCGCCGACGCGTCGGCGATCTCGCGCCCGCGCAGCGCGGCGTGCAGCGGCATCGTGTACTCGTCGAGCGCGATCGGCCCGTCCGGCAGCACGTCGAGCAGCTGCCTCGCGCCCTCCGGCCATTCGACGGGCAACGCCGGATGCACCTGTTCGGCCCCGAGCTCGGGCGGGACGCCGTCGGCGAAGGACGTGTAGAGGTGCGGTGCGGCGTCGCCGGCGCTGACGACGGCGACCATGCGTTGATGCGCGGCGCGCGCCGGATCGGCAGCAGGCACGCGTGCGCCGAGCGCGTATGCGATGTTCTGCTGCCCGAGGAGGACCGCGGCGGCAAGGCCCTGGGCGTCGAGCGCGTCGACGACCTTGCGGTGCCGCTCGCGCCGCATGCGGGCGAGATCCAGATCGTGGCTCACAGTGGGAGCTTGTACGCCGCGATCGCGTTCTCACCCAGAATGTTGCGCTGAGCGTGTCCGGGGAGAGGAGCGATCGCCTCACGCAGCTCCTTCACGACCCCGGGATGGAACTCGGGGTGCGGATAGTCCGAAGCCCACAGCACGCGCTCGGGACCGAGCCACTCCGCGCACGCGGCGAGATTCCACTCCTCGGGCTCGAAGCCCGCCCAACACTGGCGCCGGAAGTACTCGCTCGGCAGCAAGCTGAGCCATCGCTTCTCCAGCGGGAACGCCTTCACCTGCTCGTCCATGCGCTCCAGCTGCGTGGGGATCCATCCGCCGCCCGACTCGAGGAACAGGAGCCGCAAACGAGGGAACCGCTCGCAGATACCGCCCATGAGCAGCCGGCCGAGCGTGACGATCATGTCGACGGTGTTTCCGACGGCCTGCCCGAGCCCCGAGCCGCCGTGGAGCTCGTCCATGGCCATGTTGGTGACCATCATGTTCTCGCTCTCCGCCACGAGGCGGAACTTACGGCAGGCGCCCGGCGTATCGACGTGGACACCGGGATGGAACGCGACCGGGATGTCGAGGTCCTGGCACGCGGCCCAGAACCCGTCGTACACGGAGTGGTTGAGAGGCAGCTCGTCGACGTACGCCGACGGCCGGACGAACACGCCTTGGAGGCCCACGTCGTTGACGGCGCGCTCGGCCTCGGCGCCGGCAAGCTCCGGGGCCTGGAGCGGCACGCCGGCCATGCCGAACAGCCGCCGCGGATGCGCGCTGCAGTATTCGGCGACCCAGTCGTTGTAGGCGCGCTGGCAAGCGAGGACGAACCCGATGTCGTGGAATGCCTCGATCGGATCGTCGGGCCCGAAGAACAGCGCGGTCGACGGGTACACGACGGCGACGTCGATGCCGTCGCGGTCCATGTCGGCGACGCGGGCGTCGGGGTCGTGGCCCCCGGGCACACGGAGGCTCTGGAGCATGTCGTGGAACTGCTTGGGGCTCATGCCAACCGCCGACGCCATCGCGTCCTGGAGCTCGCGTCCGCCGCCCCGGACCGCGCCTCCCGCGTAATAGACCTCGTACACGTCGTCTTCGACGACCTTGCGCGGGATCCAGTCGCCCCACCGCTCGCGGTCCATACGCGAAGCCCAGAGGTCATCTGGCTCCATCGTGTGGCCGTCGGCGTCGACGACCAGCGCGTCTTCCGGCATGGCGGCTCCCTGACGTTTCCGTCAGCGTGCCACCGGCATCGCCGCAACTCAACGGCAGTGGGGTGACCGAGGGGAATCGAACCCCCGACCTCCGGGACCACAACCCGGCGCTCTCACCGACTGAGCTACGGCCACCATGACGCGCACGCACGGTGAACCCGTGTGCGCGCCGACCGATGCTACCGGTCCGGCTCCCACGGAACGCTCGCTGATCGCTGGGCGAGTGCGCCCGGAGGGATTCGAACCCCCGACCCGCGGATTAGAAGTCCGCTGCTCTATCCCCTGAGCTACGGGCGCCTGCCGTGCCGCGATGAATTCTACCGACCGTGCCTGCTCGCTCGCGCGATCAGCGTGACGATCCGCTGCATCGCGTCCGCGACGTCCACGTCGGTGACGGTGTCGACCGGTCGCCCGCGCCCGGGGTCTTGATGGATGCGCCCCTCGTCGTCGACGGTCAACGATCTCTGCTCAATCGTCACCACGGCTTCACCGATGAGCGCGAGTAGCGCCAACGGGTCGTGCAGACGCACAACGGCTTCGTCGCCGGAGACACCGGCAGCGTGCTGTCGGGCTACCCATTCGTCGAACATCGCACCGAGGACCGGCGCGGCTTCGATCAGACGGCGAAGGTCGTCACGGG
>JALZAA010000215.1 GCA_030948625.1 Actinomycetota bacterium | reverse complement strand
ACGGTGGGCACTGATCTCCACGCAACGGCACGGCTTCTGCGCAACCTCGTCGAGCCGATCGCGGCGGGCGTCTACTTCGCGCCGGAGGCCCAACAGCGGTACGGCGACTTGGGCCTCAACTACTTCGAGGGCTACTTCTGCAGCCGGGGCGCGTGCCTCGGCAAGGCGCCCGCGAGGGTGATCTGCGCGGCGTTCGGCGCGTTCAAGCCGGCCGTGGTCGAGCAGGCCGTCACCGGCGGGTGGTCGAAGACCGATCCCCAGCCCTTGCTCGATGCCCGCCTGGCCGGCGCCGACGAGCAGCTGCAGCGGCTGCTCGGCGAGCCCGGGCCGGAGGTCAAGGAAGCGACCGAGATCCTGTTCTCCATCACAGATGGCGTCGACCCGTCCGGTCGCATGCTGCACTCCGGCCTCGCCGCACTCCCTCTCCCCGACACACCGATGGGCCTGCTGTGGCGCGCCGCCGACCTCGTGCGCGAGCACCGGGGCGATGGGCACATCGCGGCGTGGATCTCGCGCACCGACTCGTGCGAGATCACGGTGATGACCGAGCTCAGCTGGGGCCTGCCGCCGGGCGGCTACGTGTTCACGCGCGGGTGGAGCCCGGAAGAGGTCGACGCGGCGCGTGACCGCCTGCGGTCCCGTGGCCTCCTCGACGGTGACAACCAGCTGACCGAGACGGGTCGGACGTTCCGCTCCGAGATCGAGCACGACACGGACCTCGCCGAGCGCGAGGTCATCGACCGGCTCGGCGACCGCGCCGAGGAGCTGTTCTCGCTGCTCCAGCCGATGGCAAAGGCCATCGTCGACGGCGGCGGCTACCCCGTCGACTTCACCAAATTGCGCGGGACACGCGGGTAGCGCGACACGCGCGCAGCCCTAAGCTGCCGCGACGACGGCGACTTTGCCGACCGTCGTCGCAAAGCCGGAGCTTGCGACGGCGCCCAAGGAGATCTTTTGGCCGGACTGGTGTGGAATGAGCGACCGCAGTTACGGCGTCCGGTCCTGATTGCGGCGTTCGAGGGATGGAACGACGCGGGCAGCGCCGCGTCTCAAGCTGCCGATTGGCTCACGAGTCGGTTCGGTGCCACCAAGGTCGCGGCGATCGATCCCCAGGATCACTTCGACTTCCAGTCCGTGCGGCCGACGGTCGAGCTGGCCGACGGCGTGACGCGCGACTTGCGCTGGCCGGCGAACGAGTTCTTCGCGGTGCCGATGGAGGGGCGCGACCTCGTCGTGTTGCGCGGTATCGAGCCCAACCTGCGGTGGTCGCGGTTCTGCGGCGACGTGCTCGACGTCGCGGCCGAGACGGGCTCCGAGATGGTCGTGACGCTGGGCGCGCTCCTGGCCGACGTGCCCCATACGAGACCGGTGCGGGTCACGGGGGCGACGACGGATCCCGACGTCATGGCGCGACTCGGGCTGCACCACTCGCGCTACGAGGGCCCGACCGGCATCGTCGGCGTGCTCCACGACACGGCTCGCACCGCCGATGTCGCGTCGGCTTCGCTCTGGGCACCGGTCCCCCACTACGTGTCGACTCCGCCCAACCCCTTGGCGACGCGGGCGCTCCTGGACCGGTTGGGGCAGCTGGTCGACGTTCGGTTCGAGCTCGACGAGCTCGACGAGGAGGCACGGACCTGGCGCGGGCGCGTCGACGAAGTTGTGTCGGAGGACTCCGACGTGGGCACCTACGTCGCCCAGCTCGAGGAGCGCTACGACGCCGAAGCCGAGACCGACGTGCCGTCGGCCGAGACGCTTGCCGCCGAGGTCGAGCAGTTCCTCCGCGATCGCCCCGACGACGACTGAGCGGCCCGTCGTTCAGACGAGCAGGTCCTTGGCGACTTCTTCCCACAGCGCGGTGCACAGGCCGAGCGATTCCTGGTCGATGCGCTCGTCGTTGCCGTGGAACATGGTGGCGTAGTCCTCGAACGTGAGGCGCTGGCTGAACAGCCCGAAGCCATAGCCGATCGAGCCCGCGCGGCGGAAGAAACGGTTGTCGGTGCCGCCGACCATCACGAACGGCACCAGCGCGGAGCCCTCCACGAGCCGGCCGCTCACGCGCTCCAGCGAGTCCCACAACGGGGTGTCGATCGGCGACGCCGTGGACGGGTCGTCGTTGCCCTCGATCTCGACCGCGTCGTAGAGATCCCCGAGGGCCTTTCGCAGGTGGTAGTGCACGTCCTCGGCGGTCTCCCCCGGCAGCGTGCGAATGTCGACCTGGATGTCGACCTGGTCGGGGATCACATTCGTCTTCGTCCCGCCGTGGATGACGGTCGGCGCGAACGTCGTGTGGGTGCACGAATAGACGACGCGCGACAGGCCCAGCGGCAGCGTCTCGGCGAACTCGCGCAGCTCGTCTCCCTTGAGGAGGGCGTCGCGGAACTCGGGCGGGTAGTGCATGCCCTCGACGAACCTCCGCCACGTGTCGCCGATCTGGGCCGGTGGCTCGTACTCACTGAGGCGCCGCACGACCTCCGCCGCCACAACCACGGCGTTGTCGGTGCGGAAGGGCTGGGACGCGTGGCCAGGTGTTCCGTGGACTGTGAACTTCGACCAGTACGTGCCTTTCTCGTCGGCCATCACGGGTAGACGCGGGCCCTCGGGCGTGGGGAGCTGGAATCCGCCCGATTCGGTCAGCACGTAGTCGGCGTACACGGCGTCGCGCTCGTTCTCGACGAGCCACTTGGCGCCCC
>JALZAA010000197.1 GCA_030948625.1 Actinomycetota bacterium | reverse complement strand
TGCACCGATGCGCAGCAGCTGGCGGACTGGTGGGGCCCCCACGGGTTCACCGCTCCCGGCGTCGATCTCGACCTCCGCGTCGGAGGCAGCTATCGAATCGCGATGCAGCCTCCGGACGGTGCCCTGTTCCATCTCTCGGGAGAGTTCCGGGAGATCGATCCTCGCGCGCTGCTCGTGTACAGCTTTCGATGGGAGGACCCTGATCCCGAGGATCGAGAGACAGTGGTGACCGTCTCGCTACGGGACCTGGGCGAGTCGACCGAGTTCGATCTCGTCCAGACGGGATTCGCCACCGAGCGACGGCGCGCGCTCCACGAAGCAGGGTGGACCGACTCCCTCGATCGACTGGAGCAGGTGCTGGCGTCGAGGACGTCGGCCGGCGGATAGCCCTCCGCCGGTCACCGTCGGGGGACGGGCTGCGCAGTGCACGGTCGCCCGCCGCACACGTCGACGACACGACCGTTGGGACTGAGGAACTCCGACTTCTGCCTCCGCGCTTCTTTCGAGGCGCGCGGGGCGCCGTGCGGGTCCTGGCCGTCATGCGGCGCGACGTTGCCGACCGGCGGCGCCGGCGAACCGCTGTCCCACACGACGATCGCGGACCCGTCGTAGGGGTAGGACTCGATGCCTTGGACGCCCCACATCGGCTGCCGCTCGGGGGACCGGCCGCCGGCCAGCACCGGCTGGTGCACGTGGGCACCCAGCAGACGGGCTTGGGCGTCGGTGGCGATGTTGGCGACCTGGTGATCGCCGAACGCCTCGTGGATGAGGACGGTGTGCTGGGGAGTGTCGCGGTACGGCCGCCGGGTGAGGTGCTGGGCGTAGCCGTTGCCCTCGCCCCGGTCCCAGAGCATCTGGATGAGCCCGATGGCCAGCGCGTGGTCGGCCGGGTCGGGATACGCGGGATCGAAGACCGCCTTGTACGTGTCCCAGTCGGTGCTGCGTTGGAGCAGCGTGCTGTAGTTCATCGCCGGGACGCCGAGCACCGCCCGCGTCCAGTCCTGGGCCACGGCGGTGACCGCGCCGCCCATGATGCCGCCCTCACTGTTGCCGTCGAAGTACAGCTCACGGTTGTCGATGACTGGTGTGCCCTGAGGCCCCTGGAACGCGGCGTCGGTGAGGAACCCGTCCTTGGCCTTCAGCAACCGGCCGAGGAACAGCGTGTCGAGCATGCCCTGTTGGAGGCGGTCAGCGATGGTGGGGAAGCGGGAAAGGTCCTGGAGGGTCGACACCGCGTTCGCGATGTCTTCCTGCGACAGCCCGATCCATCGCGTGGCACAGAAGACGAAGTTGTGCTCGTTCGCCATGTTGCGCACGTTGCCGGCATTGACCTCGCTCTCGGTGCCGAGAAGGCCATGCCCGTAGAGGGACGGCCGGGCGCGCGCAACGGACCCGTCGGGCTTGAGCGCGGCACGCGGGATGATGCAGATGAAGGAAGCGGTGTAGTCGCCGTTGCGTTGGGGCAGCCCGTCCGCCCCCGTATTGAACCGGTTGCCCGCGGTGCCGTCCCCGGTCAGATAGTTCGGGACGGTGAACGTTCCGGTGACGCGACGGGCAACCCGCCCGTCGACGTCGTTCTCGACCTGCGTGACGCTGAACGCGGGCGCCTTGTTCGCGAGCGAGCCGAACGCGTCGTCGCGGATGTGCAGCATGCGCTCGGAGAGACTCCGCTGGCTCGCGACGGTGAAGTCCCACGCCAGGTAGAGCTCCTGGTGCTTGAACCCGGCGCGGTCGAGCGTCTTGAGGATGTCCTGCATGTGGGGACGGCGCGCCTCGATCGCGGGGTCGTCCGTCTTCGTGCCGTCGCGGTAGGAGCGGAACGAGTCGGCGGGCTCGATCGTGGCGCCGGCTGCGTCGCGAAGGCGTCGGAGGCCGACGACGATGCGGTGACCCTCCCGGAAGTCCACCGCCGGGCGCACGACGAGCGGCCGCTGATCCGGGTTCGGGACGCTCTGATCGAGCTCGGCCCAGTACGGGACGCGCCGCCCGGACGTCGCGTCCAGCAGCACGATCGGCGCGGTCGCACGCAGCGACCGACCGATGTCGGTCTCGTCGGCGGCGCCGCTGCGCTGCAGGTCGAGGCCGGGCACGAACGTGATGACGGGCGAGCCCGGGCTGAACCCGTCGTTGCGGTTCCACTCCGCCGGGTCGACGGGAATCCCGTCCGCGTTCCTGGGCATCGACTCGGTCGCGATGTCGACCCGCCTCCCCGAGTCGGTCGAGCCGTCGCGCACGGTGAAGTAGTCGTTCGGGAACGGGTACAGGCACTTGGCCGTATCGAGGAAGTCACACGTGCCGTGAGCGTCTGGCTGTTGTACCTGGTGTGGTCGCGCCTCCGCGACCTGCAGCGAACCGGCGGCGAGCGCCACCGCGAGCATTGCCGCGCCGCCGGCGCGGCTCAGACGGAGTCCCACACCATTTGGTTCTGGGCCGGCGCGTCGCCGAGCATCTCCGCGGGGCTGTGCTTGTCGATGTGGCCGATCAAGCCGTTGTAGACGGCGTATCCGCACAGCTGACGCAGCCGGTCCGAGAAGCCGGCGGCAATATCACGCGGGATCCCCAGCTGCTGGTTCTCCTGCTGGCGGATCCATCCCGCGCAGTAGTTCATGGCGATGCCGACGCGTCGTTCGTCCGTGGTGTTGCCGCCGCCGCCGTGCCAGAGGCTGCCATGCCAGACGAGCACGCTGCCCGCCGGCATCTCGGCCGCGACGCTGTCGTAGGGCGCGCCATAGTCGGGATTGTGATCGCGCCGATGCGACCCCGGGATCACGCGCGTCGCGCCGTTGGCTTCCGTGAAGTCGGTGAGCGCCCACATCGTGTTGCACACCGTCGGGACGTGGGGCTTCGTCAGCGGGATCAGCTGATCGTCGGCATGGATTGGCTGGGCCGTCTCGCCGGGACCGATGCCGATCGACGACAGCGACGACACGAGGCAGCCCGTGTCGAGCACGGCTTCCACGACCGGGAGCACGTTCGGATGGACCGGCACCGCCTCGTAGAGCTTCCCCAGCGCGAGCAGGTTGTAGATCCGAACCGTCCTCGCGCCCTCGAAGTCGTTGTCCGACGGCTTGATGTCGTAGAACCGCTCGAGCCGGACGAGATCGTCGGACAACGCGCGGACGAGGTCGGGCTCGATGACCCGCTCCAGGATCGCGTAGCCGTCCCGCTCGATCTGCGCCTGGTGCGCCGCCAAGGTGTCCGGATCCAGCACGCCGCTACGGTACCGGCATGGCGATCTATGCGTTGCGCGACGCCGTCCCGGACATCGCGCCGTCCGTGTTCGTGCACCCCGACGCGACCGTGATCGGCAACGTGACGATCGGCGAGGACTCCACGGTCTGGCCGCAGGCCGTTCTGCGCGGGGATTACGGGAAGATCGTCGTCGGATCCCGGACGAACATCCAGGACGGCGCCGTCATCCACTGCACGCGTGAGCTCGACACGTTCATCGGCGACGACTGCGTGGTCGGTCACCTCGCGCACCTCGAATGCTGCGTGGTCGAGGACGGCGCCCTGGTCGGGACGGGTGCGATCGTGCTGCATCGAGCGGTCGTGCGGTCCGGGGCGCTCGTCGGCGCCGCCGGCCTCGTGCCGAACGGGATGGACGTGCCGGCCGGCGCCATCGCGGTCGGCGTTCCGGCGCGGATTCGCGAGGGCGCCGCCGACTCCGCCGACATCGCGCGCAACGCCGCCGAGTACGCGCGCAACGGCGAGCGCTTCCTCGAGGAGCTCCGCCGCCTCGACTGATCAGCTCTTGTTCTCCGACGTCGTCGCCGCATTACGGGCCGGATGCAATAGGGAGCGGTCATCGGTCGACGGACGCGTCCGGCCGGTATACGTCGGGTTCCAGGTAGATCAGGCGGGCGATCGGCACGGACGCGCGGATGCGCGACTCGACGGTGTCGATGGCGCGGGCTAGGTCGGGCATCGACGATGCGTCGACCTCCACCTTGGCCGCCACGAGAAGCTCGTCCGGCCCCAGGTGGAGCGTGCGGAGATGGATGATCCGCCGAACTTCGGGCCCGTCTTCGATCGCGGCGCGGATTGCTCGCTCCATCGGCGCCGTCGCCGACTCGCCGATGAGGAGGCTCTTCATCTCGGCCGCGAGGACGATCGCGATCGCGCCGAGAAGGATCCCGATGCCGATGCTGCCTACCGCATCCCAGCGCGGGTTCCCGGTGAGCTCGGCCCCGCTCACGCCCACCAACGCGAGCGCGAGCCCGAGGAGCGCGCCGCTGTCCTCCAGCAGCACGACCGGGAGCTCGGGGCTCTTGGAGCGGCGGATGAACTGCCACCAGGACCCGTCGCCCTTCACGGCCCGCGCCTCGATGAACGCGGTGCGGAACGAGAGCGCCTCGAGGACGATTGCCACACCGAGCACGGCCACCGCGATGGCGACCGAGTCGAGCTGATGGGGATGGATCAGCTTGTCGATGCCCTCGTACACCGCAAACAGCGCGCCGAGCGAGAAGAGCATGAGCGCGACGACGAACGCCCAGAAGTAGCGCTCGCGGCCGTACCCGAACGGGTGCTCCGGCGTCGGGCCGCGACGGGCGCGTCGGCCGCCGAGGAACAGGAGCGCCTGGTTGCCGGTGTCGGCCACCGAGTGCAGCGCCTCGGCCAGGAGCGACGCCGCGCCCGTGACGGCAAAGCCTGCGAACTTGGCGATTGCAATGCCCAGATTGGCGAGGAACGCGGCCGCGATCGCCTTCCGGCTGCCTTCCTGCATGCGCCGGGAGGATAGGTTGGTGACCCGCTCAGCCGCGCCTGAAGGGAAGAACCATGGCCGAAGCCGTCATCGTCGCCGCGACCCGCAGCCCCATCGGTCGCGCGAACAAGGGATCACTGGTCGACGTCCGGCCCGATGACCTCACCGCAACGATCATGAACGCGGTCATCGACCGGGTGCCGGACCTCGATCCCGCTCTGATCGAGGACGCCATCATCGGTTGCGGCCAGCCGGGCGGCGAGTCCGGCTACAACGTCGCGCGGGTGTCCGCCATCCTCGCCGGCCTCGACGTTCCCGGCGTCACCGTCAACCGGTACTGCTCGTCCTCGCTGCAGTCGATCCGGATGGCCGGGCACGCGATCAAGGCCGACGAGGGCGACGTCTTCCTGTGCGGGGGAGTCGAGACGGTCAGTCGGTTCCAGTACGGCGCCTCCGACACCGGCCCGCACAACCCGAAGTTCGCCGACGCCGAGGAGCGCACCGGGGAGCGCGCCAACGGCGCATCGTCGTGGGAGCCGCCGGCCGGGCTGCCCGACGTCTACATCGCCATGGGCCAGACCGCCGAGAACGTGCGGCTGGCGGAGAACGTGAGCCGGCGCGAGATGGACGAGTTCGCCGCGTTGTCACAGCAGCGGGCGGTGGAGTCGCAGCACAACGGCTTCTTCGAGCGCGAGATCACGCCGGTGACGACGCCGGACGGCACCGAAGTTCGAAAGGACGACGGGCCCCGCGAGGGCACGACCGCCGAGAAGCTTGCCGAGCTCAAGCCCGTCTTCCGCCCCGACGGTGAGGTGACGGCGGGGAACGCGTGCCCGCTGAACGACGGCGCGGCCGCGGTGATCGTGATGAGCGACCGGCGTGCCCGCGAGCTCGGCATCACGCCGCTCGCGCGGATCGTCTCCAGCGGCGTGTCGGCGTTGAACCCCGAGATCATGGGGCTCGGGCCGATCGAGGCGAGCCGGCAGGCGCTGGGACGCGCGGGCATGACCATCGACGACGTCGACCTCGTGGAGATCAACGAGGCGTTCGCGGCGCAGGTCATCCCGTCGGCGCGGCATCTCGGCATCCCGTGGGAGAAGCTGAACGTGCACGGGGGCGCGATCGCGCTCGGTCACCCGTTCGGCATGACGGGCGCCCGGATCATGGCCACGCTGCTGAACGGGCTCGAGGACGGCGACAAGCGGATCGGCCTCGAGACGATGTGCGTCGGCGGCGGCCAGGGCATGGCCATGATCGTCGAGCGCCTCTCGTAGCTCCCGCTCTGGGAGGTTAGGCAGCGACGACGCGGACGTCCCAGACCGTCGCGGTTCGGATGCGCATCGGCCGCGCTGCACCGCCGACGCGTACCTTCAGCACCGACGCGCCGCGCTCGTAGCCCTCGTAGACGCCCGTGGTCACGATGGGGCCACCGTCTCGCGCCGTGTACAGCACCGCGAGCGTCTTGCCCTTCCCGAGCCTGAGCCGCTCGTCCCAGCCGTAATGGAGCCGGCCGTCGGGCCCCGGACGGGGCGGGCGCGCCACGTGCACGCGCTGCTCCCGGTAGGAGCCCCGGAGGGCTTCGGCCCTCTCGACGCCCAGGAACTCCTCGGTGGCGTCGAGCAGCAGCCGGGCGAAGGTGCGGCCGTGCGCGGGCAGGTCGAGCTCTTCGGCGAGCGCCCAGTGCACGAGCTCGTGCAGGACGACGCCCTTGGTGCGGTACCGGCGGGGGAGCGTGATCGTCGTGCCCCGCTCGTCGGTCGAGAAGAACGCCTGGCGGGCGCCGTGGCCGGGCCGGAAGCCTGGCACCCGGCCCAGGCCGCGGTCCGGGAAGCGGGCTTCCCACCAGAGGGTGCCGACCACCCGGTCGGCGAAGCCCGCGCACGCATCGAGGCCGGGGAGGGGGCTCGTCGGCAGGGGCGTCTCGGCGAGGTACAGGCGCCGGCGCTGGGCGTCGCGAGGAGAGCGAGGTTCGTCCAGTGTCACCCCCTCCGTGTAGCACGCGGCGGCCCGCGCGCGGCGGCTTACTTCGGTGCTCGGGCCCCGCGGGCCATGATGCCGTGGTCGTCCCGCAGGGCGGCCATGCCGACGTTGTGGCCCGTGTACGAGGCGGGCTGACGGAGCATCCAGACGATGCCCTCCGCCGGCACTTCCGTGGGCTCCCACCCCGAGTGGTCGACGTCGGGCAGGTTGGCGACGAACCCTTCTGAGGCCACGGGCACGTCGATCCGGAAGGTGTTCACCGCGATCCGGTGGGGGAGCAGCTGCGTCGCGAGCGACATCGTGAGGTGCTCCATGGCGATCTTCGACATCCCGTAGACCATCAAACCGGGGATGTAGCTCAGCGCCGCCGCCGACGACACGTTCACGATCGCGCCTTCACCTTGCTGCTTCATGTGCGGCGCGGCGGCGTGCGCGGCGACGAGCGGGGCGCGCAGGTTCACCGCCATCATGAGGTCGTAGCGCTTCATCGGGACGTCGAGGTCACCGGGAAACGTGATCGCGGCGTTGTTGACCAGGACTTCGAGCCGGCCGAAGTGCTCGACGGTGGCGGCCACCATCCGCTCGACGTCTTCTTCGTGGGCGAGATTCGTCGGCACGGCGAGCGCTTCGCCGCCGGCATCGGTGATCCGCCCGACAGTGGCGTCGATCGTTCCCGGCAGGCGGAGCGGATTGGCTTCTGTTGCGCGCGCCGCGCACGCCACCATGGCGCCGGCTTCGGCGAGCGCGACCGCGGTCGCGGCGCCGACCCCCCGGCTGGCGCCGGTGACGATCGCGACCTTTCCTTCGAGGTTCACTTGCGCGAGCTCCGCCGCGTCGTCAACTCGGGGAGCTCCTGTTCGAGCTCGAGGTTCGCCCGGTACAGGTCGCCGAGGTGGTCAATGCGCTCCAGCACGTCAGGCGCTTCGAACGTCAGCGCGTCGGCGTCGCCGCAGTCGAGCGTGTCGCTCACCTCGTCCCATGACACCGGCGTCGACACGGTCGGGTGCGGTCTCCCACGCAACGAGTATGCGCAGACGGTCGTCTTGTGCCGGTCGTTCTGGCTCCAGTCGACGAAGACCTTGCCGCCCCGCTCGTCTTTTCTCATGATCACGGTGACGAGATCTGGCTCGCGCTTGGCCAGCAGCTGCCCGAGCGCACGCGCAACGCCCTTGGTGTCGTCGTCGGTCACGTCGGTGTGGAGCGGCACGGCGAGGTGGAGGCCTTTGGAGCCCGAGGTCTTCACCACGCTCTCCAGTCCGAGCTCGGCGAGCAGGCCGCGGAGGTCGAGGCCGACCCGGCAGCAATCCAGGATGGTGGCGCCGGGCCCCGGGTCGAGGTCGAAGACCATCGAGTCGGGCCGGTCCGGACTCGACACCCGGGCCTGGGGGGTGTGCAGCTCGAGTGCAGCCATGTTCGCCGCCCAGACGAGCGACGGCAGGTCGTCGATCACGCACTGGTTCAGGTCGTCGGACACGGCCGCCGAGCGCATCCACTTGGGGGCGTGCGAGGGGCAGCGCTTCTCGAAGAACCTCTGGCTGTCGACGCCGTCGGGCCACCGCACGAAGGTCACGGGCCGGTCGGCGAGGTGGGGGACCATGACCGCCCCGATGCGGGCGTAGTAGTCGACGACCTGCGCTTTCGTGAACCCGGCCTCGGGATACAGCACCTTGTCGAGGTTCGAGAGGCGAAGTCGCCGGCCCTCGATCTCGACGTCGTTACCCTTGGGGCTCAAGGTTCTCTAGTGGGAGATGTGCGCCGGTCCTCCACAACCTGCGACGCTATATGGGCCGGCGGGCGGCATAGGAGGTGGGCCGAAGTGCCCAGCGCGATCTGGAGCGGGAACATCAGTTTCGGGCTCGTCACCGTGCCCGTGAAGCTCGTCTCGGCGGTGCGGTCGAAGGACGTCCGGTTCAACCAGCTCGAAGAGGGCACGGGCGCGCGCATCCGCTACCGGCGGGTCTCCGAGGCCACCGGCGAGGAAGTGCCCCAGGAGCGGATCGTGCGCGGCTCCGAGATCGCGCCGGGCCAGTACGTCGTGATCGAGCCGGACGAGCTCGACAACCTCCGGCCGAAGGCGAGCCACACGATCGACATCGCAGAGTTCGTCGAGCTCCAGGAGATCGACCCCATCTACTTCGAGCAGCCGTACTACCTGGTCCCCGATCGGAACGCGGCCAAGCCGTACAAGCTGTTGCTGGACGCGATGACCGACCTGCAGCGCGTCGCGGTCGGCAGGGTCGTCCTGCGGGGCAAGGAGCATCTGGTCGCGATCCGGCCGCTGGACGGCGCGCTGTGCGTCGAGACCATGCGGTACGCCGACGAGGTGATCCCGGTCGAGAGCCTGGACGGGCTGCCCGGCGAAGACGTCAGCCCCAACGAGAAAGAGCTCGAGATGGCCCGGCAGCTCATCGAGGCCCTCGCCGGCGACTTCGAGCCCGAGAAGTATCACGACGAGTACCGCGAGCAGGTCAACGAGCTCATCGAGAAGAAGGCGGCGGGCGAGGAGATCGTGGCCGAGCCCATGACCGAGGAGCCGGCGAAGGTGGTCGACCTCATGGCCGCGCTCGAGGAGAGCCTGGCGCGAGCCGGGCGCGGTCAGGGCGAGTCGCGGCGCGCAGCGGCGCGGAAGCCGGCGAAGGCGGCGGCGAAGAAGACGAAGAAGGCTGGCGCCAAGAAGGCCGGCCGCTCGCGCAAGTCGGCGTAGCCGCCCTCCGGCCGCGGGCCTACGACGCCTTTCGCTCGGGCAGCCGCGTTGCGCGACGCGGGAGCTCGGTCACCACTGCGATCCCGGCCTCGGGCCGCGCGTGATCGTCATCGAGCCATCCGCACGTGATGCAGACCGCCCACGGCGCGTCGTGGTCGACGCGGAACTCCGCGCACGGCTCGTACCGCACCGGCGGTGCGATGTCGTCGATCGTGACCGTGTCTTCGGCCATCTGGATTGTCATTCGTCCTCCCGTGGTCCACTCCGACCCGCAGGAGCATCGAACCACGGGGGTATGACAGCTACGCCGGGGTTACGCGCCGCCCTCGTACTTGAAGGACACCTTGACCTTGGCCCGGTACGCCGCCACCTTGCCGTCCTCGATGGTCACGTCGAGCTCGGACACCTCGGCGACCCGCAGGTCGCGAAGTGATTGCGACGCCAGAGCGACCGCACTGGCGACGGCCGGCTCCCATCCGTCGGTACTCGTCCCGACGAGCTCGATGACCTTGTAGACGCTGTCCGCCATGTGTCCCCCTCATCTGTGCCAGGCCACGGCCGCATGCCGCGGGACCAACGATTCCGGTCGACAACGCTGCCGTCAAGGGGTTGGCCGTGGGATGCTTGCCGCATGGGTGAGAGCTCGAAGGTGCCGGTCGGGTCGCAGGCTCCCGACTTCACGCTGCCCCGTTCGGGCGGCAGCGAGGTGTCGCTGTCGTCGTTCCGGGGTCGACCCGTGGTGCTCGCCTTCCTGCGCGGCTATTCCTGACCGTTCTGCCGCCGGCACCTCGCGCAGTTGCGCGACGACTACGACCGCTTCACCGCCCTCGGCGCGGAGGTACTGGCGATCTCGGCGGAACCCGCGAAGCGCTCTGAGGCGTTCCTCCGCTCGCACCCGCTCCCGTACCCGACACTGGTCGATGAAGAGCACGCCGTCTTTGACGCGTATGACGTGACCAGCCGCTTGATCTCGCTGGGCCAGCGACCAGGGCTGTTCGTGATCGACGCCGACGGAGTCGTGCGCTTCGAGGAAGTCGGCGCGCAGCAGTACAACATCCCGCCCGACGAGCAGGTGCTGAAGGTCCTCGAGTCGCTCTAACCGACGGCGACCTGGACGGTCTTGCCGTCGCGCCACTCGCGCAGGACGAGGTACTGCCCCTTCAGCGCGGCATGGTCGTAGTGGCCGAAGCCCATGGTGGTGCCTTCGACGCCCGAGGTGGCCGGGAGCTGTTTCACGCGCTCCAAGCCCTCCTTCAGGCCGGCGCGCGTGAGGTGGTGCGCCCGGGCGATCGCCTCACCGGTCAGCCGTCCCATGTCGTACGCCGCGCATCCGATCGGGCCGGCGGCGGCGCGCTTCGACTTCTCGCGGAGGCGCACGCGCATGGTGTTGTCGTCGGCGACGCCGTCGAGGTACTCCCAGCCCGACCAGCCGTCACGCCAGTCGGGGCGCGCGTACCCGAACATCAAGGAGCTGTTGGCGACGACGGGAACCGACCATCCGAGGTCGTCGAGCGCGACCGCGACTGCACGAGACGCCACGCCGAGGCCCAGGTAGACGAGCGCGTCGGGGCCGGTTTCACGCAGGCGGGCGACGACCGGCTTCACGTCGTCGGCCAGCGGCGAGATCGCGGCGACCCCGGTGGTGTCGAGGTCGTGCAACGCGCGGGCGTCCTCGAACGCCTCGGCGTACCGGCGCCCGACGGGGGAGTGGTCATGGATGACCGCCACGCTTCGGAGCCCGCGTTCGGCGAGCCGTCTCGCCAGCAGCGGTGGCTCCTCCTCGAGCGATCCGATCTGGTAGTGGAACATGTACTCGCCGCGGGTGTGCTCGCCGCCCGTGTAGTTGATGCACGGGATGCCGCGGGCGTCGGCGAGCGGGCGCACGATGAGCCCGTTGTCGCTGATCGAGGGACCGATGATCAGCACCACGCCGGCGTCGTCGAGCTCCTCGAAGGCGGTCGTGACGTCGTGCTCGCTGCCCAGCGGCAGGCCCCGCGCGAGGCGCGTGACGAACTCGACGGGGCGGTCGAGGCGTCCCGAGGTCGCGATCTCGTCGAGGCCGATGCGGACGGCCTCCTCGAAGCTCGTGCCCCCGTCGGCCTGCGGGAAGTCGAACAGGAGCCCGACGAGGATCGGCGCCGGCGGCGACTGCATGGCAGGGGAGTGTTCTGGGTCAGCTCGTCGTACGTCAATACAGTGCGGCCGTGCCATTGATCCCGGACGAGCTCGGTGCGGTCGCGGCGAGGTTCCCGGATCGCGTCGCGATCGATGTCGACGGCGAGGACGCGATGACGTTCGCGGCCTGGCAGCAGCGATCGGACGCGCTCGCCCGCACGCTCGTCGGCGGGGGAGTCCGACCCGACGATCGCATCGTGCTGCTCCTTCCGCCGGCGATGGCGACGCGCTTCGCCGTTGCCTACACCGCGTCGCACCAGGCAGGAGCGGTCGTCGTCCCGGTGAACACTCGCTATGCAGCCCGTGAGCTCGAGCACGTCGTCGCCAACTGCGAGCCGTCGCTCATCGTCACGGGTGGCGATCAGGAGACGCGAGCGCGTGCCCTGGGCGTCGACCGGGTGCTCGGCGACGAGGAGTGGATGCAGGCGATCGCGGGGATACGTCGCCGTGCCGGGTGCCGCGGTCCCCATCTGACCTTGCCGAGATCCTGTACACCTCGGGAACCACCGGGCTCCCGAAGGGCGTCACGTCGACGCACGAGAGCGTGCTGGCGAACGACGCCGCGCCCCTCGATCGGCCGCTCACACTCCTGCACTCCGCGCCCCTGCCAACGACGTTCGGCAGCCTGGGCGCGCTGATCATGCCGCTCCGCCTCGCGATGACGAGCTTGGCGCTGCCGACCTTCGACACCGGGCGCTTCGCGGCGCTCATCGAGGACCGACGCCCAGCGTGGCTGCTCGTGGTGCCGGCCCAGATCCTCTTGCTGCTCGAGTCGGGCGCGCTCGACGGGCGCGACACGTCGTCGGTCCGAATGGTGATGTTCGGCAGCGCGCCTACCCCGCCGCACGCGCTGCGGACGCTCGCTGAGGTCTTTCCCCGCGCGGCGCTCGTGAACGGCTACGGGCTCACCGAGGGCGGTGGCAGCACGTGCACGATGCCGCCTGGCGAGCTCTTGCGCCGCCCGGGATCGGTGGGGAAGCCGGTCGCGGGCGCGTCGGTGCGGATCATGGACGACGACGGCGCCGAGCTGCCGCCCGGCGATGTGGGCGAGGTCGCGATCCGGCTCGCGGCCGGGCAGCGGTCGTACTGGAACGACCCGGAAGCGACCGCGCGCACGTGGCGCGACGGCTGGGTGCACACGGGGGACCTCGG
>JALZAA010000184.1 GCA_030948625.1 Actinomycetota bacterium | reverse complement strand
GAACTGGTCGAACTCGGTGCCGTCCTCGTCCGGGATGCCGAGCGCCGCGTACCGGGCACCGGCGAGCTCGCGCGCGGCGTGCACGAGTCGCTCGAGGACGGTGTCGAGACGGAGCTCGCCCGCGATGGCGAGCACGACATCGCTCATGGCGGCAAACGCGTCGTCGCGTTGCCGTTCCGTCATGTCGACACCCTACGTCCGTAGACTGACGCCGCCGTCATGAGAGGGGGACGCATGAAGGCGCAAGGGGCCGCGGTCGTCACCGGCGCAAGCCGCGGGATCGGGCGCGCGGTGGCGATCGAGCTGGCCACGCGCGGCTTCGACGTCGTGGCGACGATGCGCGACTCCGCGGCGGGCGGCGGGCTCGTCGAAGAGGCGGGACGCGTGGATGGCCGGTTACGCGTCGAGAAGCTGGACGTCACCCGGCCTGAGACCGTCGACCTGCCCGATGGGCTACGCGTGCTCGTGAACAACGCAGGGGTCGAGCGCGAGCACCTCCCCGTCGAGGAGACGCCGCTCGAGCTCTGGCGCGAGATGTTCGAGACGAACCTGTTCGGGCTCGTCGAGGTCACGCGACGTGCCATTCCCAAGTTGCGCGCTGCGGGCGGCGGGGTGCTGTGCAACATCGGGTCGTCCTCGATCCTCGCGCCGGTGCCGTTCTACGCCGCGTACCGGGCGAGCAAGGCGGCCGTGAGCGCGCTCAGCATGACGCTGCGCGCCGAGCTGGCGCCGCAAGGGATCCGGGTCGTCGAGATCATGCCCGGTCCTGTCGAGTCCGACATGCTCCGTCACTCCCAGGAGACGGCCGTCCGCCCGTCCGGCGAGCCGTACCAGTCACTCGCCGAGCACATGAACTCGAACAAGAGCATGGTGGCGACGATGATCCAGCCTGCCGCCGATGCCGCCCGGCTCATCGTCGACGCCATTCTCGACGACGATGGGCCGATGCGTTACGGATGCGACCCCATGAGCGCCGGGATGATCGATGCGTGGCGACAGGGGACTGACGAGGACATGATGCGCGGCATGCTGCAGCACCTGGTGCCCCAATCCGCGGGCGGGGACTGAAGCCGAATCGGCACTTCAGGGCGGACTTCCGGACGCCGATGATGCATACATGAGCGTCCGTGTCGTCCGAGTACTCGTCGTGGTCGTCGTGGTCGTCGCGGCGATCGCAGTGCTCGCGGGCTGTTTCGCGCCACCGCCCGACGGATGGTCGACCGTGATCAGGTGCCCCGTTGCGGGGAGTGTGCGTTTCACGGACGATTGGCACGCGCCGCGCTCCGGTGGACAGCTCCACGAGGGCAATGACATCTTCGCCCCACGCGGCACGTGGAACCTCGCCGCCGTCGATGGGTATACCCGCCTGAGCCAAGGTGAGCGCCAGGGCAACGGGCTCTGGCTCACAGGGAACGACGGGACCCAGTACTTCTACGCCCACTTCGACGACTACTACGGCGGCGCTCGTGACGTGGTCGCCGGTGAGCTCATCGGCTTCACCGGAAACACCGGCGACGCGCAGTTCACCGAGACACACACGCACGTCGAGATCCACCCGAACGGTGGTCCCGCGGTGAACCCCTATCCCACGCTGGTCGCGAGCTGCACGAACCGTGTCGCGTCCTCGGCCTCGAGCGCCGTGCCGCCCGGCCGGGGCTTCCCCGGCGCGGCGGGCGCCGGAGTGCCTACGCCTCGCTGACCTGCTCGCGGGCGGCGTCGATCTCGGCGAGGTACCAGTCGACGTAGCGTCGCATGCCGTCTTCGAACATCGTCGTCGGCGCCCAGCCCAGGACGTCCTTGACCTTCTCGGCCGAGACCTCCTTGCCGGCGTAGTCGCCGGGGCGGACCTCACCGAACTCCACGGACACCGGGATGCCGAGCGTGTCGCGGATGGCCTCGGTCACGCGCCGGATCGTGATCGGCTCGGCGCCTTCGAGGTTGAACACCTCGTTCTCGGCCTCGTCGGACAGCGCGAGCACATGGGCGTCGGCGAGGTCCTCGACGTACACGTAGTTGCGGAACTGCGAGCCGTCGCCGTGCACGGTGATCGTGTCGCCGGCGAGCGCCATCTGCACGAAGCGGGGGATGACGAGCTGCTCCCGCATCCTGGGACCGAACGGGATGCCGTACCGGAGGATCGTGAACGGTGTGTCGTACAGCTCGTTGTAGTTGTGCGCGATGAGCTCGCCCGCGATCTTCGACGACGTGTAGATGTGCCCGGCGCTCGGGAGGTGGAACGGCGCTTCCTCGTCGAGCGGCCCGTCGCCGTGCGCGCCCGCGTACACCCACACGGTGCTCGCGAGCACAGTTCGGCCGACGTTGTTGCGGCGGCTGGCTTCGAACACGTTCACAGTGCCGGTCACGTTGATCCGGACCGTCCCGACGGGATGGTCGTAGGCGTCGTTCACGTTCGACACCGCGGCGAGGTGGAACACGACGTCGGCGTCGCGGGTGGCCTGGACGAGACCGCCGAGGTCGGAGAGATCCACCTGGCGGTACGTGACGTCCGGACGGTGCGGCGGGCGCGTGTCGAGCACGAAGAGCGTGTGGCCGGCGTCGATCAAACGGTCGACGACGTGGGACCCGATGAATCCCGATCCACCGGTGACTG
>JALZAA010000172.1 GCA_030948625.1 Actinomycetota bacterium | reverse complement strand
GGTCGTGTACCAGGGCATCCGGCTGACCCCTGAGCAGATCGCCGCGGCTGCGGGCGACGAGGACGTCGACATCGTCGGCCTGTCGATCCTCTCCGGATCGCACCTGCTCCTCGTGCCCGAGACGGTCCGCTTGCTGCGAGAGCGCGGCGTCGACGCGCCCATCGTCGTCGGCGGGATCATCCCCGAGGCCGACCAGCGCAAGCTCCTCGACGAGGGCGTCGCGCGCGTGTTCACCCCGAAGGACTATCGCCTCGCCGAGATCATGGCCGACATCGCCGACCTCGCCATTGACCACCGCCGCCGCGCTACTCCGGTGCGTGCGTAGAGCAACATATTGATGCTCTCTGCACGCATCGAGACCTAGCGCTGGTAGAGCGACTCGATCACGTCGGCGTACTTGGAGTGGATGCCGCGGCGCTTGAGCTTCATCGTCGGGGTGAGCTCCTCGGAGTCGGGCAGCCACTCGTCACCGAGCAACGCGAACTTCTTCACCTGCTCGACGCTGTTGAACCGCTTGTTCGCCTCGGCGACGGCCTGCTCGATCTCGGCGCGCATGTCGGGGTTCTCGGCGAGCTCGGCGAGCGACGCGCGCTCGAGACCGTGCTGCCGGCCCCACGCCTGCGCCATCTCCGGGTCGAGGACCAAGAGCGCGGACACGAATGGGCGGCCGTCGCCGATCACGCAGGCCTGGCCGATCAGCGGGAACGCCTTGAGCGCCGCCTCCAGGTTGGCCGGTGAGATGTTCTTCCCGCCGGCCGTGATGATCAGCTCCTTCTTGCGGTCGACGATCTTGAGGTAACCGTCGGCGTCGAACTCGCCGATGTCGCCGGAATGGAACCAACCGTCGGCGTCGAGCGCGTCGGCCGTCTTGACCGGATCGTTGAGGTAGCCGCGGAACACGTTGCCGCCCCGGCAGATGACCTCGCCGTCGTCGGCGAGTTTCACCTCGCAGCCCGGGATCGCCCGTCCCACCGTCCCGACGCGCACCTCGACCGCGTCGAACGTCATCGGGCCTGACGTCTCCGACAGTCCGTAGATCTCCGCGAGGGGCACGCCGAGCGCGCGAAAGAACTCGAGGATCTCGATGGGAAGCGGCGCGGCTCCGGTGATGGCGGTGATGACCTGGTCCAGCCCGAGCAGCTCGCGGACCGCGCCCAGCACGGTGTCGTCGCCGGTCTCCAACGCCCGCTCGAACGCCTCCTTCTGCTTCGGGTCGGCGGCGATCACGGCCTGGATTCCGGCGTACACCTTCTCCCAGATGCGCGGCACGGCGAAGATGATCTCCGGGCGTACCTGGGGCAGGTAGGCGGCGACGCCGCCCGGCTCGGGACACGAGGTCACCTCGTAACCGAAGAGCGCCTGCTGGTAATACGACGTCATGCGCTCGGCGATGTGCGCCATCGGCAGGTACGAGACCAGCCGCCGGCCCTCGGGGGCGACGTGCGCGAGCGTGAGCCGGAGGCTCTCGGCCGTCCAGCAGATGTTGGCGTGGTCGAGCATCACTCCCTTCGGGGGGCCGGTCGTGCCCGACGTGTAGATGACCGTGGCGAGGTCGGACGGCTGGGCGAGCCTGCTCGCCGCCTCGATGTCGATGGGGTCGAGCGCGAGGAGCGCGTCCCAGGCGCGCACGTCCTCGGGTGCGACGCCGTCGGGATCCTCCATCAGCACGATGTGCTCGAGCGTCCGCAGCTCCGAGCGCACCTTGAGAAAGCGCTCGAGGTAGCCGACATCCTCGAGGATCGCGACCTTGGCGTCGGAGTGGCCGGCGAGGTACTGCACCTGTTCGGGCGCCGACGAGTTGTAGATCGAGATCGGTGTGGCGCCCAGCAGCAATGCGGCCATGTCGGCGACGAAGAACTCGGGACGGTTGCGCATCATCATCACCACGCGGTCGCCCCGCCCGACACCGAGCTCCTGGAGCCCGGCCGCCACCCGGCAGGCGTCCTCGGCGTACTCGGCGAACGTGGACTCCCGCCAGCCGTCGCCGTCCTTGGCCCGCAGCGCGACGGCGTCGGGCCGGGACCGCACCGTCTCGAGGAACCGGCTCGGGACCGTCTGCCCCCGGGTCTGCTCTGCGAGCATCTCGTTCGTCACCAGCGCCACCAGGGCCCCCCTTGGTCGACCTTCACCATATGTAGCGCATGGCCCAGAACCCTGCTCGCGGGCCGTTATCCACAGATCGGTCCACAGGTGCTCTGGAAAACCTGGGGAAATTGGTGAATACTGGCAACCGTTCCGTCCCGGGGAGATCGTTGGGGCGCCCGCCGTCGGCGTGAGCGGGTTCTCTGCTCAACACCTCCTCGGGGCGTTCTCTTTCTCCACCCTCCCCCTCCCATCGCGCTCAGCACAACCGCGTGTGCGAGACCTTCGCGGCAATGCGGAGGAACACGGGGTTGAGTGTGAGGCGCCATCCGTCGATAGTGATTGGGACCGGTCGGTTGGAGGGGTGTTCCGTGCGGCGTCAGTGGGGCGGGAGGCGAAGCCGCACGCCCGACGCGCCGGTGGTCGACGTAGCCGTCACCAACCCGGCGACGCTCCGAGCAGTGGTCGAGGGCGCGCCGCTCGCGCTCTGCGGCTTCGACCAGAGGGGGCTCATCAGCCTTTGGAACCCGCGTGCGCGGCGCTGTTCGGCTGGTCGGGAGCAGAGGCGCTCGGGCAGGAGGCGAAGTTCATCCCCGACGACCGCGTCGACGAGTTCATCGACATCGGGGCGCGCGTCTTCGACGGCGAGGTGATCCGAGGCTTCGAGACGCAACGACTGCGCAAGGACGGGACGCTCGTCGACGTGAACATCTCCGTGGCGCCGGTCGTGGGAGAAGAGGGGAACGTCGTCGGGACCATCGGCGTGCTCGCCGACATCACGGCGCGCAAGGAGGCGGAGGAGGCATTTCGAAGCAGTGAGCGCCGCATCAAGGCACTCCTGTGGCATTCGTCGGACCTCGTGATCGTATGGAACACCGAGGGCGTCATCACCTACGCCAGTCCTTCCGTCACGCGCTTCACCGGCTACGGGGTCGGGCAGATGATCGACCAGCGCGACGGGAGGCTCGTGCACCCCGACGACGAGGAGCGCGTCGTTCGCGCTCTCGACGAGGTGCGCCGGGGCGCGCTGGGCGCAGCCGGTTCGTTCGAGGCCAGGTTCCGTCGGCACGACGGCGAATGGAGATGGCTCGAGGTCGTCGTCGGCAACCTGATCGACGACCCGGACGTCGGTGGCCTGCTCATCAATGCGCGTGACGTGACCGAGCGGCGTCGAGCCGAGGTGCGCCTCCGACAGAGCGACGACGACCTCCGCTCCGTGCTCGAGGCGTCGCCCGACCTCATCGCACGGTTCGATCACGACCTTCGCCATCTGTACGTGAACCCGGCGGTCGAGCGCGCAACCGGACTCAGGCGCGATCAGATGGTCGGGCGCACGATGCGACAGCTGGACGCGCCGGCCGAGCTCGTCGACATCTGGGACACGAATCTCCGGCGAGCGTTCGAGACCGGCTCGGCCGGGGAGTTCGACTACCCGTTCGAGACGCCGTACGGGCCGCGGTGGTTTCAGACGCGCATGGTCCCGGAGTGGGCCGGCGACGGCTCGGTCGATCGCGTCCTCGTCGTGATTCGCGACGTCACCGAGCGAAAGGCGGCCGAGGAGGAGTTGACGCACAAGACCCTCCACGATCCGCTCACGGGCCTGCCGAACCGGGTGCTGCTGCTCGACCGCGTCGGACTCGCGCTCGACCGCATGGCGCGGACCGGAGGCGTCGTCGCCGTGCTGTTCCTGGACCTCGACCGATTCAAAGGTGTGAACGACACGCTCGGCCATGCTGCGGGCGACCGGCTGCTCGTGGAAGTAGGCAAGCGCCTCAGTGCCGCGTCGCGCCCCGGTGACACGGTCGCGCGCCTCGGCGGCGACGAGTTCGTCGTGGTCTGCGGCGAGCTCGGGCGTGAGCACGACGCCGCGATCGTCGCCCGCCGGCTCGACACGGCTCTGGGCCGGCCGTTCGACTACGGCGAACGCATCGTCTCGATCACCGCGAGCACCGGCATCGCGACGTCGAGCACACCGCGATGCGACCCACGCGACCTCGTGGGCGACGCCGATGCCGCGATGTACCGCGCCAAGCGTCGAGGGCGGGCGCGATTCGAGTTCTTCGACAACCAAGCTCTCTCCGAGCAGTGGGGCCGGCCCGAAGAGGGGATCCGTCAGTAGCGGACCGTGAAGCAGCGCTCGCCCAGCGGACCGAGCGCGTAGTCGCGGTACAACCCGGCGAACATGTGCCGGGTCTTCTCGCTCCACGCCATTGCGTCGGGCGCGGCGACGCGCCGGACAACCTGCGTGTAGCCGCCCTCGTAGACGCGGTACTCGGCCCAGCTCCCCGGGTAGTCCTTCGTGCACGCGACCTCGACGAACGGCACATCACGCGCGGCGCGAAACCGCCGGACCCGATTGCGGTGCGTGTGCCCCGCGAAGTAACCGACGATGTTCTCGTGACGCGCGACCACCGCGGCGAGCGCCTCACTGTCGTCGGGGTTGATCCCGAAGTACGTCCCCGAACGCTGCTCCGCGTCGAGATTCCAGACGTGGTGGTGGCCGAAGACCAGCATCGGTGTCGCAACCGATCCCGCCAGCTCGTCGAGCCACGTGACCTGGTCCGCGCTCAGTTGCCCGAGATCGCTGCCGGGCACGACCGTGTCGACGACGGTAAGCGTCACGCCGTCGAGATGGACCGAGTAGGGCGCGTCCCCGGCGGCGAACTCGGGATCGGTCATGGCGTCGTGGTTGCCGCGCACCCACCGCATCCGCGCGCCGAGCGCGCCGTACGCGTCGAGGAACGCCTGATGCTCCGACTCCTCGCCCGAGGCGGTGAGATCTCCCTTCACGATCACGGCGTCGGGATCGAGCTCGCGCATCTCGGCGATCACCGCGCTGTTCATGACCTCGGGATACGGCGGCTCCCCGGGCGCACTCCGCAGGATCGGGCCGAGCTCCTCTTCGCCGAGATCGCCGATCCGACCGCATTCGACCTCGCCGAAGTGCACGTCGTTGGCGGTCGCGATCGTCGTCAGCAGCCGCCCGGAAGGCCGCCCGAGCGTCGTGAACCTCGTGGGCAGCCACTCGCCGGTGGCGGCGCCGTCCACCGCGAGCGTGTACTCGGTGCCGGGCTCGAGATCCGTCACCCGCGCCGAGTGGTACGGGCCCGTGGTCGTCACCTCGGCGTCGCCGACCTTCGTGGTCACCGCGACCCCTTCGTCGGTGCGGAAGGTGACAACAGCTTCGTCGGGACCGACCGTCATCAGCTCGGCTTCGTGCACCGCCGACATGGCTATGCGCGCGACCTCCGGTCCATACGCCCGGACAGCCGCCACGGCCCGCGGAGCATGCCCGACCGCCGTCCGGTCAGCCTCGCCGCCCGCACCCACGCGTCGAGGTGCTCGGCGTCGCCACCGGTCGCCGACGCCGCGACGCGGGCCGCCGCGTGTGCGCGCTCGCGTTGCACCACTTCGAAGGCCGCGGTGATGGCGGCGACTTCTTCGGGTGTTGCGTCGGGCGAGACGACGCGAAGCGGCGGGGAGCTCGGCATGATCGTCAGAGCGGCACGTTGCCGTGCTTGCGCTGCGGAAGCTTCTCTTTCTTCGTGCGCAGCATCTCGAGTGAGCGCACGAGCACACGCCGGGTCTCACGGGGGTCGATGACGTCGTCGACGTAGCCCCGCTCGGCCGCGATGTAGGGATTGGCGAAGCGCTCGGTGTATTCCTCGATGAGCTCGGCGCGGCGGGTGTCGGAGTCGGCCGCGGCCTCGATCTCCTTGCGGAAGATGATGCCCACCGCGCCTTGCGGCCCCATCACGGCGATCTCCGCCGAGGGCCACGCGAACGCCAGGTCGGCGCCGATCGACTTCGAGTCCATGACGACGTACGCGCCGCCATAGCCCTTGCGCGTGATGATCTGAACGCGCGGCACGGTCGCCTCGCAGTACGCGTACAGCAGCTTGGCGCCGTGGCGGATGATGCCGCCGTACTCCTGGTCGGTCCCGGGCAGGAACCCGGGCACGTCGACGAAGGTCACCAGAGGAATGTTGAACGCGTCGCACGTGCGCACGAAGCGGGCGGCCTTCTCGGAAGCGTCGATGTCGAGCGTGCCCGCGAGCACCTGCGGCTGGTTGCCCACGATGCCGACGACGTGGCCGTCGACCCGAGCGAAGCCGCAGACGATGTTCATCGCCCACAGCGGATAGACCTCGAAGAAGTCGCCGTCGTCGACGATCTCGGCGACGACCCGCTTCATGTCGTACGGCTTGTTCGACGCGTCGGGGATCACGTCGATGATGCCGTCGCAGCGCCGGTCGGCGTCGTCATCGGGCTCGAAGTACGGAGGGTCCTCGAGGTTGTTCGAGGGGAGGAACGACAGCAGGTAGCGCACCTGCTCGAGACAGCTCGGCTCGTCGTCGGCGACGAACGTGGCGACGCCCGACTTGGTGGCGTGGGTCATCGCGCCGCCGAGCTCCTCCTGGGTCACGTTCTCGCCGGTGACGGTCTTCACGACGTCCGGCCCGGTGATGAACATGTTCGAGATGCCCTTCACCATGAAGATGAAGTCGGTCATCGCGGGCGAATAGACCGCGCCACCGGCGCACGGGCCGAGCACCACGCTGATCTGTGGGACGACGCCCGAAGCCCTGACGTTGCGGTGGAAGATGCCGCCGTAGCTCGCCAGCGACACCACGCCTTCCTGGATGCGCGCGCCGCCGCCGTCGTTGAGACCGACCACGGGTGCTCCCACCGACTCGGCGAGGTCCATGACCTTGTGGATCTTCTCCGCGTACACCTCGCCCAGCGCGCCGCCGAAGAGCGTGAAGTCCTGCGCGAACACGAAGATCTTGCGACCGTTGACGGTCCCCCACCCGGTGACCACCCCGTCGGTGAGCGGACGGTTGTCCTCGATCCCGAAGCCATGGGCGCGGTGGCGGGCGAGCATGTCGAGCTCCACGAACGAGCCCTCGTCGAGCAGCTTCTCGAGTCGCTCGCGCGCCAGCAGCTTGCCCCGCTGGTGCTGGCGCTCGACTGCGCCGGGGCTGCCCGCGCGCAGCGCCTCCTCGCGCAGCTTCTCGAGCTGGTCGAGCCGCTCTTCGATGGGGTGCGCGACGGGGGGCACAGATCCGCTCGTGCCGCCCTCGCCTTGGATCTCCGGGTCTTCGACCGCCATGCAGGCAGGTTACTTGCGGCGCCTCTAAGGAGCCTCGCCGGCCCCCGCAGGCTTCCCCTCGTCTTCTTCGGAAGTTTCGTCGGACGTCAGGCTGGACCAGAAGCCGGGCGGGATCAGCGCGATCACCCCGCCGACCGCGGCAACCAGCCCGCCGAGGCCCGCGAGATACGGCCCGATCGAGATCAGGTCACGGAAGCTCTTGCCGGCGAGCGGAGAGGTGGGCGCGGCGTCATGGATGATCTTTCGCACTTGGTACGCGTACAGGATCGCGACAATCACGCCGGCGATACCGAGCGCGACGCCGGCGATCTTCCACCACGGCGCGAGCGCACCGACGATGACGATGAGAAGCCCCAGCACGAGCACGACGATGCCGAGGCTGAGCCCGGGACCGGGAACCTTCACGTTGGAGTCGATCACGAACTTGGCCGGGATCGTGTACGAGGTGCGGGCCGGGACACGGAATCCCCCGGCTTGGAACTTCGCGCCCCAGTTGAGCCAACTCGAGAGCGCCACCAACGCTCCCCCGATCACGATCAACACCCGGCCGACCCTGACGCCGCGCCCCGTGCTGACGGTGGCGGGAGCCGTCGATGACATGGCCAACCCCTTTCTGCCTCAGGGTGCGAGGCTGAACGGCGGGTAGCGGTCGGTCACGAGCAAGAACGCGTACGCGGTGACCCGCAGATTCCACCGGAACACGCCGACCACGAAGTCGAACATCCCCCGCGGGTACCGACCCGTGAACACGATGGAGAACCACGCGATGACGGCGACGACAAAGGCAGCGATGTCGAGGAAGATCAGCACGATGTAGTGCGGGATGGCAAGGAACCACTTCACGAGTGGGAGCCAGCGGTTCAGGTCGTTTCTGGCGTCGGGGTACACGATGTCGACGTGCACGGCCTGCTCGTCGTCGACCGACGGGTACTCGTCACGCAACAGGAACACGTACGACTCGATCCGCATCGTGAGCCGTACGAGCTGGACGTTGAAGTCGAACCACCACCGTGGGTACTTCTGCCGCAGTACGAGCAACGCGAGTACCGGCAGGAACAACACGAGCCAAGGGCCGCCGATCGGATGCGCACCGAAGCTCGGGCGGCCGAACAGCGCGAGCAGAAGCAACGGCGGGATCGCAAGGATGATCCGGAAACCTGTCGTCACCCGGTTGAGCTCGCGGTCCGGGTAGTCGACCGAGAACGTCAAAGGGTACGGCGGTGCCTGCGCGCTCATTGGCCCCCCTCCTACTAAGAGTCGTTCGTCACGATCTCTTCTGCGCCAACGCGAGGACGCCTCCCACGAGCGCCAAGATCGCGCCGACCAATGCGATGTAGGCCCCGAAGCGAAGAACCGAGAAGTAGCCCCTGTCGACGAACGAGGGGAGCGAGTCGGACAGGTACTTCGTCTGCACCAGGAAAAGCAGGATGACGAGGAAGGTGAGAGCTCCCGCGACCAAGCTCAAGAAGCGCAAGCCGCGACCCATCGCGCTGAGCAGTGCAGCGACGATGCACGCGACACCGAAGAACGCGATGACGATCCCGAGGCTCAGGCCCCCGATATCGGACTGGCTGTCGAGCAGGAAGTGCGCCGGGATCCTGTACGCGCTGAAGGACTCGGAGGCCGACCGGCCCCCGGCCCGGAACTCGAACTTGATCCACGGAAACCAGCTCGAGACGAGGAAGACCACGCCGCCGATGAGCGCAATGATCTGACCGGGTCCGATGCTGAGGCCACCGGCGGCGCGCGGAGCGCCGGGCGCGACGCCGGGCGTTCCCCACCCCGCGGAAGGGGGCACAGGCTGCGTAGGGGGTGGCGCGGTCGGAGCTTGTTGCGTCGGGGGTGGGGCTGCGGCAGCCGGTTGCGTCGGTGGAGGCGGCGGCGTGATCGTCGCCTGCTGCGTAGGCGGCGGCGCGGGCGTCGTGGGAGTCGGAGGAGGAGGCGCCGCCGCGGCGGGTGCGGGTGCCGAGACGATGAGGCGGCGATTGTCGACCCACGCCTCCCATCCGTTCGAGCACCGGATGTATGCCCAGTCGGCGCGGACGTCGATCACCATGACGTCGAGGCCGGGATCCAGGTTCGCCGCCGGCGCGCCGGCGCCGTCGGGTCTCGCCCACGCCGCAAGGCCCTCGGTGGGCACGACGTGCGTCTGCGCGTAGTCCGCCATGGGCCCCCCCTGTGGACGCGTGTCCCTCTCGGCGCGGGCAGCGTAGCCACGGAGACGCGGCGCGCGACGAGGTTCCCGTCAGGACCTGAGCGCCACCAGGACCTCTCGCCAGTGTCGAATCACGCCGTAGTGCCCTTCGTGGGGCCAGATGACCGACCGACACGCCGGCAACGTTGCGGTGAGGTAGCGGAAGTCGGGCTCGGCCCGGGCGTCCTGGGCGCCGTGCCAGACGTGGACACCGGCGCGCACGTCTGCGATGCGGAAGCGCCACTCACGCCACAGCGCGACGAGGTCGTCGGCCATGCCCCCCGTGCCCCAACCGAGCGCCTCCGACACATCGGCGAGCAGCATGCGGCCGGGCTCCGGCTCGCCGAGCAGCGCGCGGTCGTCGAGCGTGCCACCGCCCAGGAATGTGGTCGGGTCGTCGGCCCACCGTTGCATGTAGCGCACGACCCACCCGGCGGCGACGACCGGGTCCTCGCGCGCCATCTCCGCCGCCGGTCGCTGACGCCGGTCGAGGGCATCCCACGCACCCGGAACCTCGTCGAGCGGTCCGGGCATGCTCGCGACCCCGACGTCCGTGACGCGCTCACCGAGCGCGACCGCGCACGCGAGTGCGTGACCGCCGCCCGCCGACACGCCGAGGACGGAGAAGCGGTCGACACGGAGCGCGTCCGCCAGCGCCGCGACGTCGTCGGGCGTGTCGGCGAGCTCGCGACCCTCGCGCCGTTCCGACCCCCCATAGCCGGGGCGGTCGAAGGTGATCAGGCGCACGCCGAGCTCGGCGGGGACCTCGGCCGGCGGCCCGAAGAGCCGCGACCCCGGCGCGCCGTGCAGCAGCACGATCGGCGCGCCCGACGTGTCGCCCCACTCGGCGTACTCGAGCCGCCGGCCGTCGGGAAGGCGGAGCGGCTCGCCGGCGCTCGGCTCCGTCACTCCTCGACGAGCTCGATGAGCGTGCCGAACGCAGTCTTGGGATGGAGGAATGCCACGGTCGTGCCCCGACTTCCGGGCCGGGGCACCTCATCGATGACCTGATGGCCTTCGCTCTTGACGCGCTCGAGCGCGGCGGCGCAGTCGTCGACGCGGTACGCGACGTGATGGATCCCCTCGCCCCGCTTCTCCAGATATTTGGCGACCGGCGAGTCGTCGCGCACGGGGGTGAGCAGCTGGACATAGGAGTCGGCGACGCGAAGCAGGACCTCCTCGACGCCGTCGTTGTCGACGACCTCACGGTGCACCGGCTCGACGCCGAACGTGGTCCGGTAGTACTCGACGGCCGCCTCGATGTCGTGCACCGCGATGGCGACGTGGTCGATCTCCGTCAGCACGGGCTCGCTCATCCTTCACCTCGGCCGCGGTGGTGCCGTCGGAACAGCGTGATCTGGTCGAGATGCTGCTCTCGCAAGGCGGGGTTCGTGACGCCGAGCCCCTCCTCCGGAGCAAGGCACAGCACACCGACCTTCCCCTCGACGAGGTTCCGGTGCACTTGCAGCGCCGCTTCGCCCGTCTGCTCCAGCGGATAGACGACGGAGAGCGTCGGGTGGATCTTCCCTTCGCCGATCAGCCGGTTGGCCTCCCAGGCCTCGCGGTAGTTCGCGAAGTGGCAGCCCTTGAGCGTCTTCAACATCATCCACAAGTAGCGGTTGTCGTACTCGATCATGAAGCCGGACGTCGCCGCGCAGGTGATGATCATCCCTCCCCGCTTGCACACGAAGACGGACGCGCCCATCGTCTGCCGGCCGGGGTGCTCGAACACGATGTCGGGGTCGACGCCCGCGAGCTCACGGATCTTCTTGCCCAACCTTCGCCACTCCGCAGGGTCCTGCGTATTGTCGTCCTTCCAGAACTGGTAGCCCTCGGCCTTGCGGTCGATGACGTGCTCGACGCCCATGTCGTGCAGGAGCGCCACGCGCTCGGGCGACGACACGACTCCCACGGGCGTTCCGCCGCCGTTCATGACGTACTGGCTCGCGTACGCGCCGATGCCACCGGTCGCGCCCCACACGAGCACGGTCTGGCCTTGCGTCATCTGCGAGCCGTTCGGGCTGACGATCATCCGGTAGCTCGTCGAGTTGCAGAGCGCGTTGCACGCCGCCTCTTCCCACGTGAGGTGGGAGGGCCTCGGCATCAGCTGGTTGGCGCGGGCAACGGCGATCTCGGCCAGGCCGCCGTAGTTGGACTCGAAGCCCCAGATCCGCTGGTTGACGGCCAGCATGGAGTCGTCGTGAGCTGAGGGGTCCTGGTCGTCGACATAGTTGCAATGCACCGTGACCTGGTCGCCGGGCTTCCAGTTCCGGACGGCCGAGCCCACTCGCAGCACGACGCCGGCGGCGTCGCTGCCCATCACGTGAAACGGCTGGTCGTGGCGTTTTCCCCACACGCTCTCCTTGCCGAGACGCTTGAGGAACTGGAAGGTCGGCAACGGCTCGAAGATCGACGTCCAGACCGTGTTGAAGTTGATGGCCGAAGCCATCACCGCGATGTATGCCTCGTCGGGCGCGAGCTCGGGGAGCGGTACGTCCTCGATGTGCGTCGACTTGCGAGGGTCCTTCTCCTCGGACGGCAGCCCGGCGAACATCTCTTGCTCGTCCTCGCGCACAACCGCGGCGCGGAACGTCGCCGGCAATGGCAGCGCGGCGATGTCGTCAGGACCGGCACCCTCGAGAATTGCGGCGCGAATGTCGTCGATTTCGCTCATACGGCGAGACCGTAGTGCGCGTCAGCCGCCTGGTTTATGTGGCGGCTCGTGCGGCTACTCTCGGGTAGCTCGTCTGGTAGGGGGAGGAAGCAATGCCCGGTTCGGTCATCATCTCGTCTGCTCGCACGCCCATCGGGAAGCTCTCGGGCGCGCTCGCGTCGTTCTCGGCCATGGACCTCGGTGGATTCGCGATCGCGGCGGCGCTGGAGCGCGCGGGGGTCGGGCCCGAGCAGGTCGACTACGTGATCATGGGGCAGGTCCTGCAAGGCGGGCAGGGGCAGATCACGGCCCGCCAGGCGGCGGTGAAGGCCGGCGTGCCGATGACCGTGCCCGCGCTGACGGTCAACAAGGTCTGCCTGTCCGGGATGAACTCGATCTACCTCGCCGACCAGATGATCCAGGCCGGCGACGCCGAGCTGGTGGTGGCCGGCGGCATGGAGTCCATGACCGCGGCGCCGTACCTGCTCCCGGGCGCACGGGCCGGGTACCGCATGGGCGACGGCAAGCTGGTCGACTCCATGATCACCGACGGTTTGTGGTGTGCCTTCGACGCCATCCACATGGGCGCCGGCACCGAGAAGTACGCAGGCCAGGTCGGCGGCCTCACCCGGGAGGCCCAGGACGAGCTCGCGGCCAAGAGCCACGAGCGGGCCGCCACGGCGATCAAGGAAGGCCGGTTCGCGCCCGAGATCGCGCCCGTGAGCGTCCCCCAGCGCAAGGGCGAGCCCATCCTCGTCGACACCGACGAGGGTGTGCGCCCCGGCACCACGCAGGAGTCGCTCGGCGCGTTGAAGCCGGCGTTCTCGAAGGACGGCACGATCACCGCCGGCAACGCGTCCCAGATCTCCGACGGCGGCGCCGCCGTCATCGTCACCAGCCGCGAGAAGGCCGAGGAGCTCGGCGCGACGCCGATCGCCGAGCTGGTGAGCTTCGGCATGGTCGCCGGCCCCGACCCGTCGCTGCTCACCCAGCCGTCGCGGGCCATCAAGCGGGCGCTCGAGGGCGTCGACAAGTCGATCTCCGACATCGACCTGTTCGAGATCAACGAAGCGTTCGCCGCCGTGGGGCTCGCCGCGATGCGCGACCTCGGCATCAACGACGACGTCGTCAACGTCAACGGCGGCGCCATCGCGCTCGGCCACCCGATCGGCATGTCGGGCACGCGCCTCGTCGCCACGCTGATCAACGAGTTGCGCCGCCGGGGCGGCGGGCTCGGTGCCGCGGCGCTGTGCGGCGGCGGGGGCCAGGGCGACGCCACCCTCGTGCGCGCGCTGTAACGCCCGCTGACGCAACCGACGCCCGCGGCGAGGGTTCTGACGCCGTAACTTGCCCGGCGTGAGCAGCAACCCCGCGCAGCTGCGACCGCTCGGCTTGGGCGAGATCCTCGACGCGGGGATCAAGGTCTACCGGAACAAGTTCGGGACCATGCTCAAGGCGGTGGCGGTCGTCATCGTGCCCGTCCAGGTCCTGAACGTCCTCATCCAGCTGTCACTGCCCGGCAGCGGCACCACGACCACCGGCACGGGCTCGACCGCAACCTCCGACGGCAGCGGGTGGGCGGGCATCGCCGCGTTGCTCCTGATCTTCGTGATCACCGTGGTCTCCAGCACGCTGGCGGAGGCCGCGTGCCTGAAGGCAGTGGGCGACACCTACCTCGGCACGGACACGGACTGGCGCGGCTCGCTGCGGTTCGGCTTCCAGCGGCTCGGCTCCCTGCTCTGGTTGACGCTGATCCACGGCGTTCTGCTGCTGCTCGCCTTTGCGGCGTGCATCGTCCCCGGTATCTGGCTGTACGCGGCGTGGTCCGTGGCGGTACCCGCACTGCTGATCGAGGACGAGCGCGGGTTCCGCGCGCTGAGCCGCTCGTTCAACCTCGTGCGCGGGCGGTGGTGGCCGACTGCAGGCACGCTGCTGCTCGCCAACCTGCTGGCGACCGCGGTCGCGTTCGGCTTCGGCATCCTCGCCCTGCCGTTGGTGTTCGCGGGCAACGACTTCGTCGTCAACCTCGCGAACGGGATCCTCGGCGCCGTCGCCAGCGTCCTCACCATCCCGTTCGTCGCCGCGGTCATCGCCGTCATCTACTTCGACCTGCGGGTCCGGAAAGAGGGGTTCGATCTGCAGCTGATGGCGCGGCGCATCGGCGCCCCCACGGGGACGGTGAGCCCGGCGCCGATGCCCTGGACCACGCCCGCTCCCGGCGCCGGAGGCGGCTGGGCGCCGCCTCCTCCGGGGTGGTCGCCACCTCCACGACCCGCGAC
>JALZAA010000084.1 GCA_030948625.1 Actinomycetota bacterium | reverse complement strand
AGTCACCGTCGACCTGCCACGGGAATGGTCCGTAGCCCGTGGCCGAGAGCGAGTACAGGTGCGACCGGTGTGTCACCTTCGGGTGGCGAGCAAGGCGACGACCGCCGCGCAGTGCCAACGCCGCGCCGCTCAGCAGGACCGGCAGCTCGAGCGACCGGAAGAGCGTGACCGTGAGGGGCACGTCGAGGCCCGCGTCGGGCGCGATCATGATCGGCCGCTTCCCGAGGTACGTCCACGGCCGCTGGTTGGAGACGATCGCGAACGCGGATTCACCCACGAGCTCACCGTTCTCGAGCTCGACGCGAAAGCGCGGGCGACGACGGTCGTAGTGGCGTAACCACGTGTCGACCGTGGACGCCACGAAGAGGGCGTGCGCCCCATAGCGCTTCAGAAACGACCGTCGCTCCACTTGCGAGATGACAGCCGCGTCGAGCCCGAGCCCGCAGTGGAAGAGGAAACGCCGAGCGTTGGCGGCGCCGAGCCCGATCCGGCGGAAGCTGCCCCGTGCGAGCGACTCCCGGAGTTGCTCTGCCGCCTCGACCGGGTCGTACGCGACGCCGATGCTGCGGGCGAACACGTTGGTGGACCCGCCGGGGAGCGGCGCGAGGGCCGTGGGGGTCCGGGCCAGCCCGTCGGCGGCCTCGTTGAGCGTGCCGTCACCCGCGAACACCGCGACGACGTCGACGCCGTCGAGCGCGGCGCCGCGGGCGATGCGGGCGGCATGGCCGCGGCGCGAGGTCTCCTCCACCTCGAGCTTGTGGTCCGCGCCGAGGATGCGCTGGACCATCACGCGCCGCCGGGGCGTGACGGCGGTCGCGGTCTCGTTGACGATGAGCAAGACACGCACGGGTCGGCACCGTACCCCCCGCGTACGATCTCGAAGGTGGTTGGGCCCGTGCCCTCGAAGTCGGATGCGCTCGCCGCGCTGAGCCGTGAGATCGTGGAGTGCCGTGCATGCCCGCGGCTCGTCGAGTGGCGCGAGCGCGTGGCGCGTGAGAAACGTCCTGCATTCCGCGACGAGGAGTACTGGGGGCGGCCGCTTCCCGGGTTCGGCGACCCGCAGGCGCGGCTGCTCGTCGTCGGGCTCGCCCCGGCGGCGCATGGAGGGAATCGGACGGGCCGCATCTTCACCGGTGACCGTTCCGGCGACTGGCTCTTCGCGTCGCTGTACCGAACCGGGTACGCCAATCAGCCGACATCCGTGCGGCGCGACGACGGCCTCGAGCTGCGTGATGCGTACATCGCCGCCGCGGTGAGATGCGCGCCGCCGGCGAACAAGCCCACTCCCGAGGAGCGCGACCGCTGCCTGCCGTACCTCGGACGCGAGCTCGAGCTCCTCGAACGCGTGCGCGTGATCGTCGCGCTCGGTCAATTCGCGTACGACGCCGTCGCGAGGGTCCTTGCCTCTGTCGGCGCGCCGCTGCCGGTCCCTCGTCCTCGCTTCGGTCACGGAGTCGAGGTGCACTCGGCCCGGGCGGTGGTGCTCTCCTGCTACCACCCGAGCCAGCAGAACACCTTCACCGGCAAGCTCACCGAGGCGATGCTCGACGAGATCTTCATCCGGGCGCGCGCCCTGTCCGAGGGCTGAAGCCGGGCAGCGTCAGGCGAAGAGGGCGACGATCTCGCCCGCGGCGTACGCGATCGCGATCACGCCGAGCCCGATCGCGACCGTCAAGCGCAGGCGGCGGGCCGACGCGCGGATCGCCAGATGCGCGCCGAGCCGTGCCCCTGGGATCACCGCGATCGACAACGGGATGGCGAAGGCCCAATTGATGTTGCCGAGGATGGCGTGGGTGATCGTTCCGGGTACGGCCAGCGCGCCCACGCAGAGAAGCGACGTCGCCACCGCCTCCTTGATCGTCAGGCGGACCCAACCGGCGAACGCGGGGACCATGATGGTGCCCCCTCCCAGCCCCAACAGGCCGCTCAGGCCTCCCGCGGCGACGCCGATCACACCCAAGCGCCAGATCTCGACCCGCCGATCCGTCGGATGGGACCGGACCGGCTCTCGTTCGCTGATCGTCTCCAGGTCGGTGGCGGGCGTGGCCAGGTCGCCGACGGGATCCTCGACGTCGAGCGGCGAGTGCGTCGGTGCGGGTGACGAACGCGGCGCGTCTGCGAGGCGGTACGCCGTGAAGGCGATCAGCCCGGCGGTGATGAGCATGAGCAGGTGGCCCTCACCGGGGATGGTGCCGGCAAGCAACGCGCCGCCGACCGACGCCCCCAACCCGGCTGCCGACGTCCACAACGCGACGCGGCCGATGATGAGCCGCTCCCGCAGGTAGCGCAGGGACCCGCTGATCGCCGACGGGATCACGGACGGCAGCGTCGACCCGACGCTCTCCAGCGGTGTCGCGCCCAGGACGCGAATGGCCGGGGTCGAGACGACCGCGCCGCCGACACCGAACATGCCGGACAGCACGCCGGTGCCGAAACCAGCGAGCAGGGTGAGGATCGTGCGCCAAGGCTCCGACACGCGCTGAGGCTAACGCTGGGTGCGAGTCGGGGAGCGGAGAGTAGCCTGCCGCGATGGCGACCGACGCGAATCTCCGCGGTCTCTACGTGCCGGTCATCACACCGTTCGCCGCCGATGGCTCCGTGGCGATCGACGCGCTCCGGCGGCTCTGCCGCGAGTACCTCGATGCCGGCGCAGCAGGGATCGTCGCGCTCGGCACGACGGGCGAGTCGACCGCGCTCGACCACGACGAGAAGCGCGCCGTCATCGACGCCTGCTCGAGTGTGTGCGCCGAACGGTCCGCGCAGCTCATCGTCGGCGCGGGCACCAACAACACCCGCACGACCCGGCAGGCGGTCAAGGAGCTTGCGGGGACGCCGGCGCTCGTCGCGACGTTGATCGTCGTTCCGTACTACGTCCGGCCGTCCGAAGCCGGCGTGCTCGAGCACTTCCGCGCCGTCGCCGACGTCAGCCCGGTGCCGGTGGTCATCTACAACATCGCGATCCGTACGGGGCGCCACCTCAGCGCGGCGGGCGTCGTGGAGCTCGCCGGCGCTCCGAACTTCGCCGGCATCAAGCAAGCTGCAGCCGGACTCGACCTCGACACGCTCGAGCTGCTGCGCGGCACCAACTCCATCGACAGTTTTGCGGTGCTTGGCGGCGAGGATCCGTTCCTGTTCCCGCTCGTGGTGATGGGGGGCGCCGGGACCATCTGCGCGAGCGCCCACGTGTGCACGGCCCGGTTCGTCGAGATGATCGAGTGCGGTCTTGCCGGCAAGGTCGACGAGGGCCGCGCCCACGCCGAGGCATTGCTCCCCGTGACCCAGGCGCTCTTCGCGGAACCGAACCCGGCCGTCTTCAAGGGAGTGCTCCACGCCCAGGAGCGCATCCCGACAGCCGACGTGCGGTTGCCGCTCCTGAACGCATCACCGGGCGCCATCGAGCACGCCCTCGAAGTGATCGGAGCTGCCTCGTGACGCGCCGCGTGTCGATCCTCCTGCTCGCCGCGGGCGGGTGGACGCTCTTCGTCTGGATCACCCGCCTGGTGAACATGGCGGGCGAGGACCGCTCGGTGGGCTTCTATGTGGTGCACGCCACCCTCGCCGTCATCTCGATCGGCTTCGGGGTCGCCATCGCGGTCGTGGGCTGGAAGGCGTTGCGGGGCGGGTCGTCCGGCGGAGTGAGGCAATCACCGGACGACCGGAAGGTGAACGCATCGTCCGGCGTTGACCCTCGCTGACGGGCTCCCCCCCCCGAAAGGACCCTCCATGGGCGTGGACGAGAAGGCGCACGAACGCCGCTGGTGGATCCTCGGGGTCCTCTGTCTCAGCCTGCTCATCATCGTTGTCGACAACTCGATCCTGAACGTCGCCCTGCCCACGCTGGCGAGGCCGAAGAGCCAGGGCGGTCTCAACGCCACGACGAGTCAGCTCCAGTGGATGGTCGATGCGTACACGCTCGTGTTCGCCGGGCTGCTGCTCACCGCCGGGAGTCTCGGCGACCGTTTCGGACGGCGCGGTGGCCTGCAGCTCGGGTTGGTGGTGTTCGGGATGGGCTCGGTGCTGTCGGCGCTCGCCACCTCACCGGCTCAGCTGATCGCAGCGCGCTCGGTCATGGGTGTCGGCGGCGCGTTCATCATGCCGGCCACGCTGTCGTTGATCACCAGTGTGTTCGAGGGCCGTGAGCGGGGCCGCGCCATCGCCATCTGGGCGGGCGTCGCGGGCTTGGCCGTGGCGATCGGGCCGGTGACGGGCGGGTTCCTGCTCGAGCACTTCTACTGGGGGTCCGTCTTTCTCGTGAACCTGCCGATCGTCGCGGTCGCGCTCGGCGCGGGCATGCTGATCATGCCGACGTCGAAGGACCCGACGGCGCCGAAGCTCGACGTCGTCGGCGCTGTGCTGTCGATCGGCGGGCTCGTGTCGCTCGTGTACGCGTTCATCGAGGCGCCGTCGAACGGTTGGTCCGACTCGATCATCATCGGGGCGCTCGGTGTCGCGGCGGTGCTGCTGGTGGGGTTCTTCGTCTGGGAGCGCCACAGCTCGCACCCGATGCTGCCGTTGACCTTCTTCAAGAACCCCCGGTTCACCACGGCCAGCGCGACCATCTCGATCCTGTTCTTCACCATGTTCGGCGTCATCTTCCTGCTCACCCAGTACTTCCAGTTCGTGCTCGGGTACTCGCCGTTGCAGGCCGGTGTCCGGCTCCTTCCGTTGGCGCTGACGATGATGGTGGTCGCGCCGCTCAGTGCGCGGATCGTGGAGCGAGTGGGTACGAAGGTCGTCGTGGCGACGGGGATGTTCCTCGTCGCCGTCGCGGTGCTGTCGTTGGCTCAGCTCGACGTGACCACGGGCTACGGGAACATCTTCTGGCGCCTGATGCTGATGGCGCTCGGAATGGGGCTCACGATGGCCCCCGCGACCGAGTCGATCATGGGCTCGCTGCCGGTCGCGAGGGCGGGTGTGGGGTCGGCGGTGAACGACACCACTCGTCAGGTCGGTGGCGCGCTGGGCGTGGCGATTATCGGGAGCGTCCTTGCCTCGACCTACGGGACGAAGGTCGGTGACGCGGTCGCGGGGCAGCCGTTGCCGGGCGGCGTGGCGAGCGAGGTGAAGAACTCACTCGGGTTCGCGCTCGAGACTGCGAGCCGAATCGGCGGGCCCGCCGGTCAGTCGCTGGCCAGCACGGCGAAGAGCGCGTTCGTGAACGGCATGCAGCAGGGGTTCCTCGTGGCCGCGGCGATCGCGCTCGTCGGGGCGATCGTCGCGCTGGTCTGGCTTCCAGCCCGCGCCCCCGGAACGCCTCGCCAGCTCGAAGCCGAGTACGAGCGGGAGGAGCAGGCCGAGGCCGCTGCCCCCGTGCCCGCCGGTGGCGGGATCTAGTCGCCCAGTCCCTCGAACGCGGCGGCGAGCAGCTGCTGCTGCTCCCGCTCGTGGATCGTCTGGCTCCCGGTCGCGGGGCTCGCGCTCGCTTCGCGTGCGACGTGCCGGAGCTCGGCGTGGTCCCGGAGGGCGCGGGCGAGCCGGGCGTGGACGAAGGTCCAGCCGCCCATGTTCGCGGGCTCTTCCTGCACCCACCAGACCTCGCGCGTGTTCGGGTAGTTCGATACCGCGGCGACAATGTCGTCCTCCGGCCACGGGTAGAGCTGCTCCACGCGTACCACGGCAGCCGGAGCGCCGAGTTCGTCGCGCTTGTCCATGAGCTCGTGGCCGACCTTGCCCGTGCACAGCAGCACCCTTCGCACGCTGTCGCGGTCGAGCTCCGCGCGGTCGTCGAGCACCAGGCGGAAACCACCCGTCGTGAGCTCGGACACCGACGAGCGCGTCTGGGCCATGCGCAGGTACCGCTTCGGGGTGAAGCAGACCAGCGGCACCCGTCGCGTCGCCAGCGCCTGCCGGCGAAGGACGTGGAAGTACTGCGCCGCCGTCGACGGGTAGACGACGCGCATGTTGTCTTCGGCGCACAGGGCGAGGAAGCGTTCGATGCGCGCGCTCGAGTGCTCCGGTCCCTGGCCTTCGAAGCCGTGGGGAAGGAGCAGCCCGACGCTGCTCGGCTGACCCCACTTGTCCTCGGCCGAGGAGACGAACTGGTCGAGCACGACCTGCGCTTCGTTGGCGAAATCGCCGAACTGCGCCTCCCAGAGCACGAGCGCGTCGGGGTAGTCGACGGAGTAGCCGTACTCGAAGGCGAGTGCTGCGAACTCCGAGAGGACGGAGTCGTAGAGCATGAACGGCGCCTGATCGGGCGCCAGGTGCGCGAGCGGGACGTACTCCTCTTCCGTGCGTTGGTCGACGAGCACGCCGTGGCGCTGGCTGAACGTGCCGCGGCGGGTGTCCTGCCCGGCGAGGCGGACCGGCGTCCCGTCGAGCAGCAGTGACCCGAACGCGAGCGTCTCGCCGAGCGACCAGTCGACCTCGTCCTTCTCGAACGCGACCTTGTGCGCCTGCAGGATCCGCTCGAGCTTCGGATGGACCGAGAACCCTTCGGGACGGGACGTGATCCCCTCGACCACGCGCGTGAGGACCGACTGGTCGACGCCGGTCGCGATCCGCGCCGACGGATCGGCCTGCGCCACCCCGATCCGGGGCTCGCTCGGCGCGTCCGGTGTCGAGGCCTGGTTCGGGTCGGGCGGCGCACTGCGGTGCGTCTCGCTGAACGCGGCGTCGAGCCGCGCCTTGAGGTCCTCGCCGACCTTCTCCGCCTCCTCGAGCGTCATGTCACCCCGCCGGACGAGCGTCTCGGTGTAGCGCGTGCGCGGCGACGGATGCTGCTCGATCAGCTCGTACATGCGCGGCTGGGTGAACGCGGGCTCGTCGAGCTCGTTGTGCCCATAGCGGCGGTAGCAGATCATGTCGACGACGACGTCCTTGCGGAAGCGCTGCCGGAAGTCGAATGCGAGCCGCATGACACGGACGCACGCCTCCGGGTCGTCGCCGTTCACGTGGAAGATCGGCGCCTGCACCATCTTCGCGATGTCCGTCGCATAGACGGCCGAGCGGCCCATCTCGGGTGCGGTGGTGAAGCCGAGTTGGTTGTTCACCACGAGGTGCACGGTGCCGCCGACGTCGTATCCCGGTACCCCCGAGAGGTTGAACGTCTCGGCCACGACGCCCTGACCGGCGAAGGCCGCGTCGCCGTGAAGCAACACCGGCAGCACCTTGGCGCGCTCCTCGTCGCCGCGCTGGTCCTCCTCGGCGCGGGCGATGCCCTCGACCACGGGGTCGACGGCTTCGAGGTGGCTCGGGTTCGATGCCAGCGTCACCACGATCTCGCTGCCGGACGGCGACGCGTGCTTGCCCGTCGCGCCCACGTGGTACTTCACGTCGCCCGACCCCTGCGCCGACAAGGGGTCGAGCTCGCCTTCGAACTCCCGGAAGATCTGCTCGTAGGACTTGCCGACCACGTTGGTCAGCACGTTGAGTCGGCCACGGTGCGGCATGCCGAGGATCGCTTCCTCGACGCCGTCGTCCGCCGCGGCCGACAGCAGCGCGTCGAGCATGGCGATCGTGCTCTCGGCGCCCTCGAGGCTGTAGCGCTTGTGCCCGAGGTACTTCGTGGCGAGGAAGCGCTCGAAGGCCTCGGCCGCGACGAGACGCTCGAGGATCTTGCGCTTCTCGGCGTCGGTCGGCTCCCAGTGAACGCCTTCGACGCGCTCCTGGATCCAGGCCTTCTGGTCCGGCTCCTGGATGTGCATGTACTCGACGCCGATCGTCCGCGCGTACGCGTCGCGGAGCAGCCCGAGGATGTCGCGCAGCCTCATCGTCGACTTGCCGGCGAGCCCACCCGTCGGGAACTCGCGGTCGAGGTCCCAGAT